>JAILLS010000085.1 GCA_024693025.1 Succinivibrio sp.
CTTTGTTAGCCATCTTGCTTACCCTGAGATTGAATACAAAATAATGCTATAAAATACAAAAGTCAAGAAAACGCCGTGTTTATCGCAATTCATCCCACCACCTATAGAGGTGGGGGATTTCTTGCTCACGGCTTGTTAAAAAAATAAAACACAAAAAAATTTTAAAACTTAAAGAGCGCTAAGTCTTGTCTAAGTTTGACCTCCTATACTAATTACATAGCTTAGGATGATTACCGAGGAGGACATTATGAATCTATCCAGAACTTTAGCCATTGCCGTCTGTGCTGCAAGTCTTGTCACCATGTCTAACTACGCTTTTGCCAAAGATGAGGTCAGCTCCCCTCAGAACTTTGAAGGACAGAGCGCCCTGAGCATGCCGCGCGGCTTTGAAAATGACAATCTCAAATTCACCAGCATCAGTGAGATCTTAAAAAACGCTCACGATCACGACAAGGTCATCGTCAAAGGCAAGCTCACCAAATTCATCGGCGGTGAGAAATATCAGCTGACTGACGAGAACAATGACAATATCGTGGTCGAGCTTGATGATGACAAGAACTGGTCCTTTATTGCCAAGGACATGCCGATTGTGGTGTTTGCCGAGGTCGACAATGATCATATGACCAAGGTGCTTGAGGTCAAGGATGCCAGACCTGATCGCGGTGCCATGTTCGGCCCACGCGGACAGGGTCCTCGCGGTGGCATGGGACCTCGTGATGGTTCCGGACCACGCGGCGGCTTTGGTCCAGACCAGGGCAACTGCCCGGCCTGCCCGGTGTGCAACACCACCAGCAGCAACTAGCTAACGCAAATATATAACCCCATTGTGCAGAGGCTTTAAACCGCTAAAGCCTCTCCCTCAGGCAGAGACGCCTGAGGGTTTCTTATATTCTCTTATTAAAAATTCCTGATGCCAGCCCCCTCTTCTAAGCTTGAAGATTTCAAGTTATCTAAAAAGCTCTGCGCTCAAACCTCTACCAGGCTAAGGCCTGCCCGACAGTAAGACTGTCTTCACGATGTCAGCCCAGCTAAGAATTGCTTTACAGATAAGGTAAAACACTTCAAGATCTCTGCTTCATTGCTTATGCTGTTACGTAACCTGTTTACTCTTTTACTCAAGCCACATGCTTTGCCCAACTGCAGGCATAGAAACAATTTTTAAAAATATTTTTAAACTTAGCTCAGGCTAAGTTTTGACTAAGTCTTACTTCCTATACTGAACACATCGATAGGATGATTACCGAGGAGAACATTATGAATCTATCCAGAACCTTAACCATTGCCGTCTGTGCTGCAAGCCTTGTCACCATGTCTAATTATGCTTTTGCCAAAGATGAGGTCAGTGCCCCTCAGAATTTTGAAGAGCAGAGTGCCCTGAACACGCCGCGCGGCTTTGAAAATGAAAACTTAAAGTTCACCAGCATCAGTGAGATCTTAAAAAACGCTCATGATCACGACAAGGTTATCGTCAAAGGCAAGCTCACCAAGTTCATCGGCGGTGAGAAATATCAGCTTACCGACGAGAACAATGACAATATCGTGGTCGAGCTTGATGATGACAAGAACTGGTCCTTTATTGCCAAGGACATGCCGATTGTGGTGTTTGCCGAAGTCGACAATGATCATATGACCAAGGTGCTTGAGGTCAAGCACGCAAGACCTGATCGCGGTGCCGGATTCGGCCCGCGCGGACTAGGGCCTAACGATGGTTATGGCCCGCGCGGCGGCTATGGTCATCACGGCGGCAGAGGGCCTCATGACGGGATGGGTCCACGCGGCGGCTTTGGTCCAAACCAGGGCAACTGCCCGGTCTGCCCGGTGTGCGACACCACCAGCAGCAACTAGCTTACGCTCATATATAACCTCATAGTACAGAGGCTTTAAGCCCCTAAAGCCTCTCCCTCAGGCAAAGCCGCCTGAGGGACTATAATCCTCTTCAAAAGCCGTCCACTTCGCATCACTCTTTCAGGCCGCAAAGCAGATCAGCTGCAGTTTTTCAAGCATAATCTTAAGGCGATGCTCAAGATTTTGAGACAGACCTCAAATTTAGCGAGAGCCTGCGTTAAGCTTAAAAATCTGCTATAATGCAGAAAAAATTTTAGGAGATGAACTGTGTCCATTCTTGAGGAAGTAAAAGCCACCCTGGCTATGGAAGACTTAACTTTAAACCAAGACGAAGAGCAGCTGCTTAAAGACTATGCTGAAGGCAAGCTGTCCTTTGCTGAACTGCGTGTTCTACTCAACAATTTTCTAACCAGTAAAGCTGCTTGAGTCAAGGCTTGCAAATTTGGCTGAACTTGAAGAAGAGGACCTGATCTATTGCTATCGGGGTACTCAGGTTTTAAAAAATACCTATGGAGAGCAGAATCCAGAGAGTCTATCCAAATTAGAGCGCATTCTCTGTGGTGCTAGACTTGTGGATCTGCTGCATAAACCGCTCAAGGGCAAATTTGATGCCGCGCATCTGCGCAAAATCCACCAATATATTTTTCAGGATCTCTACACCTGGGCTGGCAAGTATCGGGTGATTGAGATTGCCAAAGGCTATTATTTCTGCCGCTCCCAGTATGTACCGCGTGAAACTGACAAGCTGATGCTTGAACTGCAGGCTGAAAACTATCTGCGCTCAACTCAGGAGCGGGATCTGCCCTATCGGGCCGCCTATTATCTGGGCGAGATCAACGCCATCCACCCTTTTCGGGACGGCAATGGCAGAACGCAGCGCGAGTTTATCCGCGAACTGCTGCTGCCTTTAGGTTTTACCGTACTCTACTCCAAGGTCGCCCCCCGCATGATGTTTGAGGCCAGTGTCGAGAGCTTTCAGGGCAATAATGCCAAGATGGTGGAGCTCTTTAAAACCTGTATTGTGCCTCTCTCGGAACTAAAATAACGCTACAATAACACCTATGCTGACACAAACTTTTTCACCCGGCACGCTGCCTGTGCAACATGGCAGCTTTTATCTGATGGTCTGGGGCTGTCAGATGAATGTCTATGACAGTTTAAGACTAAAAGATCTGCTCAAAAAAAGCGGCTATACCGAGGTTTTTGCCCCTAAAGGCGCCAGTCTCATTGTGCTCATCACCTGTGCAGTCAGAGCAAAGGCAGAAGATAAGGTCTTCAATCAGATTGCCGCCTGGCGGCATACCGGGGAAATCACACAAGATACCATCATTGCCTTAGGCGGCTGCGTCGGCGCAGAACTTGCCGAAAAGATTCCCGAGCAGGAAAAGCAGGTGCAGATCGTGTTTGGACCAAGAACTGCCCATCACCTGCCAAAGCTGGTGTCAGACTATCTTGCAAGCCATCAGGTGCAGATTGAGGTAGAGGGGTCTGCCCTGGATAAATTTGACTGTCTCCCTGAGGAAGGCATGAGAGGCCCAAGCGCCTTTGTGACCATTATGGAAGGCTGCTCTAACCTGTGCAGCTACTGCATTGTGCCCTATACCCGCGGTGCTGAGGAATCAAGGCCGGTTGAAGATATTCTCAGAGACTGTCAGAATCATCTTGACCATGGAGTGCTTGAGCTGCATCTTTTAGGGCAGAACGTCAACTCCTACCGGGGGCTTGATGCCCAGGGCGAGGTCTGCTCCTTTGCAAACCTTCTCTATGAGATTGCCGCCCTGCCTAAGCTTAAGCGCCTGCGCTTTACCACCTCAAATCCGATGGATTTTTCACCGGATCTGGTGCAGGCCTTCCGCGATCTGCCGGTGCTTGCCGATCATATTCATGTCCCGGTGCAGAGCGGCTCTAACCGCATTCTAAAGCTGATGAACCGCCGCTATACCGCTGAATCCTATCTTGAGCTCATGCAGAGTCTTAGAGAGGCAAGGCCTTTAATTAAACTCTCCTCAGATTTTATCGTGGGTTTCCCGTCTGAAACTGAGGAAGATTTTCAGCAGACTTTAGATCTGGTCAACAAGGTCAATTTTGATTTAAGCTTCAGCTTTATCTACTCAGAGCGCCCCGGCACCCCGGCCAGCACCCTGCCTGACAAGGTGCCGCTTGATGTCAAGCAGCAGCGCATCTATAAGCTGCAGGAGAGGCTTGAGGAGCTGGCATCTGCCCACGGGCAGAGCTTTATCGGGACCACGCAGGAAGTGCTGGTTGAAGGTCTGTCCCGCAAGAACAGCCAGGAGCTCAAGGGCCGCTCCTCCTCAAACCGCATTGTAGTTTTTGAAGGCCCGGAACAGCTTATCGGGACCATGTGCAGGGTCAGGGTTCAGGAAGTTCTTGCCCATACCTTAAAAGGAGAGCTTTGTAAAGAGAGTTAGCTATGTCGCAAACCATTGCCGAAGATTTTATGTTAAGCCCCGCGAGCAGGCATCGTCTGCGCTCTTTAGTCGGAGCTGAGGATGAGCATTTAAAGCTCATTGCCAAGCGCACCGCCACCACCATAAGCTATGTCGGCGAGCATTTTCATGTGGAAGGTGCTCCGCATCAGGTGGAGCTGACCATCAGACTTCTAAAGGATCTCTATGTCGAGACGGCTCCTCTGCATCAGGAAAAATGCCGGGAGCTTACGCTTGATGAGGTGCATCTGATGCTCACGGAAAAGCTTAAGCTCAGACAGGATGAGCCGCAGGAGAAACATGACAATCCCGGAAGCATCGACGCGCTTTACAGCAAGAGCAGCACCTTTAAGACCTCCCGCGGCTTTATCAAGGCCCGCACCCGGAATCAGGAAGAGTATATTGCCAAGATCATGCAGCATGATGTGACCTTCGGTATCGGTCCTGCCGGCACGGGCAAGACCTATCTTGCGGTGGCCGCAGCCGTGGATGCCTTAGAGAGGCTGGAGATAAGACGCATTATTCTCACGCGCCCGGCGGTGGAAGCCGGCGAGAAACTAGGCTTTCTGCCAGGCGATCTCAGCGAGAAGGTCGATCCCTATCTGCGCCCGCTTTATGATGCGCTCTTTGAGCTTTTAGGCTTTGAGAAGGTGCAGAAGCTCATTGAAAGACAGGTCATTGAAATTGCGCCTTTAGCCTATATGCGCGGACGCACCTTAAACGATGCCTTTATCATCCTTGATGAGGCGCAGAACACCACCTGCGAGCAGATGAAGATGTTTTTAACCCGCATCGGCTTTAACAGCCACGCGGTTATAACAGGCGATCCTTCGCAGATTGACCTGCCCCATCATCAGAAATCAGGACTCAGGCAGGCCATGGAGGTGCTGCAGGGGCTCAAGCAGCTGGGCTTTACCTTCTTTACCGCAGATGATGTGGTGCGCCACCCGGTGGTCGCTGCCATCGTCAATGCCTATGCTCAGGCAGAACAGGCCGCAAACGAAGAGCAGAAGGCCCGCGCGGCAGCCTCTAGGACAGATAGCGAACAAGAGCGCGAGCCCTACGCATCTTTACCCAAGCATCATGAGTCGCTGCTTACGGCCACGGATTAGCACGAGGTAGATATGGAACAGCCGATTATTCCTGTGGAGCTTGATCTGCAGCTTGCCCTGGAGCATGACCGGGAGGTGCCAGAGCTTTCAAGCCTCAAACTCTGGGCAGAGACCGCCCTTAAGACCGCAGGCTATGAAAAGCCCAGTGAAATTACAGTGCGCCTTGTGGAGAGCGCTGAGATTCAGGAGCTTAATCGCACCTACCGTAAGCTTGACAGGCCCACCAATATTCTCTCCTTTCCCTTTGAGTGTCCGGATGAGGTGGAGCTGCCTTTGCTTGGAGATCTCGTGATCTGCGATGAAATCCTGCGCAGAGAAGCACAGGAGCAACAGAAAAGCTATGAGGAGCATTTTGCCCATTTAATTATTCATGGCACTTTGCATCTTTTAGGTTATGATCATATTGAGGATAAGGATGCTGAAGAGATGGAGAGCCTTGAAACCCAGGCTTTGGCCGCTCTTGGCTACCCCGATCCCTATCTTGTAAAAGACTAACAGAATTATGGACGACATAGAACAACACAGTAAAACCGACAGGCAGTCTTTTTTCTCGCGTCTGCTTGGCATGAACAAACCTGAAAGCCAGTCAGATCTTGATGAGGTCATTTCCGACGCCGGAGATCGCGAGATCATCGATGAGCATACCGAAGACATGCTGCATGGCGTCTTTGATGTCTCAAGGCTGCGCATCAGCGATATCATGATCCCCAGAGCTGAAATTGTGACCATCGATGCTGATGTGACCTTAAGCAAGGCAGCCGAGGTCATCGCCAGATACAATCACTCCCGCTATCCTGTCATCTCAGGCGATAAGGATCATGTGGTGGGTCTGCTTTTAGCTAAAGATCTCATCCCGCATATGACCGGAGGCGAGGATGAAAAGCATATCCGCGATCTGATGCGTCCGCCTATCATCGTGCCTGAGACCAAGCGCGTGGCGGCCATGCTCTATGAGTTTCAGGCAAAACGCTACCATCTGGCACTGGCGGTTGACGAGTTTGGCGGCATTTCAGGCCTTGTGACCATTGAGGATATCTTAGAGCTCATTGTCGGCGATATCAACGATGAGTATGACGATGAGGTCGAGGCTCAGGATATCTCACCCGTGCCCGGCAGCGATGAATATATCGTCAAGGGTCAGACCTCCATTGAGGAGTTTGAGGAATTCTTTAAGACCTCCTTCCCGGAGGTGGGAGCTGATACCATCGCAGGTCTTGTGCTGCACAGTCTCGGACATTTTCCCAAGCCTGAGGAGCAGCTGACCTTAGGGCAGTTTCATGTCAAGGTGCTCAAGGCCACCAAGCTACAGATCCTCTTTTTGGCGGTAAAAAAGCTCCCTGAGCAGGCTGAGGCCTAAAGCATGCTGCTAAAGTTTGTGCAGGTTCTTTTAGTGCTCCTTGATTTACGCACTCTGCGCGCCTTAGTGCTCTCAAGGCCTGGCACGCTGCTCTCATCACTTCTTTTAGGCCTTCTTAGCACCCTAGGCTTTGCGCCCTATAATTTCTGGACTGTGCTGTTATGTACGCTAAGTTTAGAGCTTACCTTAGCTTCTGCGCAGCCAGGCTCTAAGCGGGTGTTTCTCTCGGTGCTGGTCTTTTTCACCGGCTTTTTTTTAATCAGCCACAGCTGGCTGCAGTACACCATGGGCTATTACAGCGGCATCCCGGAGACTTTAGGCTACAGCCTTATTCTCTTAGGCTCAATCTATCTTGCGCTTTACTACGCAACCTCCCTCTCCCTGCTGCACCGCCTGCTGTTTAAGAAAAGCCCCGCGGTCTTTTTAATCTGCGCCTGCCCGCTTGCCGTGCTGTTATGTGACTATCTCATCGGGATAGGCCCCCTTGCCCTGCCCTGGATGTATTTTGGCTATGCCTGTCAGGCTGGCCCCTATCTAAGCTTTGCCCCTTTAATCGGGGTGCGCGGCATGACCCTTCTGCTGCTTATAACCGCCGCCCTGATTGCCATGGGTTTAAGACGGCAGTTTCTCTATCTGCCGGGTGCGGCCTTAATTTTTCTTTCAGGCATTCTGCTTTCCAATCTGCAGTTTGTGCAAAAGCTCCCTGCCCATCAGGCCCTGCTTGTACAGGGCAATATCGAGCAGATGGTCAAATGGCAGTCTGACGGCGTGGATAAATCCGTTGAGACCTATCTTAATCTCACCACCCCAAGACTTGGCAGTGTCCCTTTAATCATCCTGCCTGAAAGCGCCATTCCGCTCTATTTTGATCTGGCTCAAAACCTCTATGCGGACCTCAATACGCTGGCCCTCTCTAAGCACTCTGAGGTCATTATCGGGGTGCCCAGGCGCGATGGACAGCAAAGGCCCTATCAGGCCTACAACAGCCTTTATGTGCTGGGCAGCGAGGCAGAGCTTAACCAAGCGCAGATCTATGATAAGAGAAAGCTCGTGCCCTTTGGCGAATACACGCCTTTTGCCGCCCTGCTAAGACCGCTCTCTGAGCTCTTTGCCATTCCCATGTCCTCCTTTGTAAGCCCCAAGGATAAGCCAGAGCTGCTGCACGCTGACAAGGTCAGCTTTATTCCGGCCATCTGCTATGAGGCCATCTTCCCTGAGCTTTTAAAAGAGCAGGCCGCTCATGGTGCGCAGGCGCTGCTCATGGTCTCCAATGACACCTGGTTTGGACAGACCCGCGGGCCTGAGATGCTCCTTGCCATGTCGCGGCTGCGTGCTCTTGAGCTGCAGAAGCCTCTGCTTCGGGCCTCCAACAATATCCACACCCTGCTTTTAGACCATGAGGGACGGCTTGTAAAAGAGCTGCCAGCCAATCAGACCGGGGTGCTTGAGATAAGCTATGAGCCGACTGCAGGTCAGACGCCTTATGTGCGCTATGGGACTTTAGCGCTGTGGCTTCTCTGTGCGCTGCTGGCGCTTTTAGGGGTATTTGGACTCTTTAAGACTAAGGATGATAAGGCTGAGCAGTTTAAGAAGCTGGTCAGACCTTAGAGGCGTGATCCCTAAGCTCGAGCCTGACTCTAATCTTCATGAAGATATAACTGCATAAAAGCAGGAACACAAGCCCCGCGGCACTTATAAGATAGCGCCACCAGGAGAGCTTCTGCGTGGTGGTATCAGTGGCCGCCACATACTGTCCTACGTGACAGTCATGAATGCCGCAGCGGATCTCACGCCCTAAATCTCCTGAATCAAGCCAGATATGTTTAGGGAAGCGCACCTGCAGCCCGTAGCGTCTTAATTCATGGTTTGCCTGCACCATAAAATGCCGCACAAAGGTATAGAGCGATTTAGGATCGGAGGTAAAGCGCTTTAAGAGCTCAAAATTAAGCCCGGGCTCCAGCGCAATCTTGTTGTCAGGCGTGCTGACCGGACCGTTGAACCACAGATGGTCTAAAAGCGCGCCCTGATCGTTGATATCCACATGAATGACCGCGCGCTGATCAAGCTGCGTCTGACCATCCACAATGACCGTGGTAGGATGCGAGTTGACGAGATCCAGCACTCCGCCGTTGCTGAGCGTAAGCTGCTGCGTCTTGGAGGCCTTGCCGCGCCGATGCTCTAAATGCACCACGGAGGAGTTGATCTGCATGAGATTTACATTAAAGCTGCCGCGCAGATGAGTCTGCCCGCCGACTGAATAGAGATTAAGCCCCAGCCCCTCGATATTGCCGTCCACGTCAATATAGGCATCCTGATCGACCTTAAGACCGACCAGGCTGTCGCTGAGCTGATCGGCACGCAGGGTATCCTCAGCCCCTAAAATCACCTTGGTTTTAAGCTTGTTCTCAAGCAGGTTGAAGTTCTGCTCCTTTGCATACAGAGGCCGGTACTCAAGCTGCAGACGCGCAGGCAAAAGCTCAGGTGAGCTGCCCTTGACATAGTACTCGCCATCCACCATATAGGGATTCCAGCGCGAGATGAGATCTCCCATCAGATGCGCCTTGTCCCGAAGGTAGATCTCCTCGACATGCGCATGGCGGTCAATACTGATAGCCGCCTTGCCGCCGCGCACCATGCCGCTGATAATCATGCGCTTGACTAAAGGTCCCTTAAGCTCCTCTGGCAGAAGCTGGCTCTCGGCCTGCTCTCTGCCATAGATGCCGCGCTCATAGTCATAGCTGCGCACCCGATGATAGGAGCCCTGATATTCAAGCAGATCCGAGCGCAGATTGGAGCCATAGGAGCAGAGTATGCCCACGCCTGAGGAGGAGTCGGCCGCCACCGTGCCTTCGATATTCAGGTGGTTGTCATGGCCATAGGCCACCGTAATGCCGCTGGCATGCTGGCCCTGCTCATAAATGGCGTATTTGGAGTTGAGCGTATAGCGATTGCCGACCCCGTCGATGCGCACCCCGATGGCCCCGGCACCTGCCGAGGCGATCTCCGAGAGCTGCTCGACCTGATTGTAATCCCCGTAGATATGCGCGCCCACGCCTAACGGCACCCGCGAGTACTGCTTATAGTTATAGTTGCGCAGCTCATCATCCCAGGCCGCATAGCCGGTGGCCAGAAGATGAGAGGCAAGCTTGCCCTTGCTGCCTGAGGTATAGATGCTAAAGCCATAGAAATCCCGCGGATTTAAGTTATATTCAAGATCCTGCAGCACCAACAGCTCAGCTTCGGTGTAAAAGCCGTAATTGACAAAGTCAGAATCCGAGAGCAGCGCATTGCGCACCGAGAGCACCGGCTTGTGATCTTTGGTAAAGCTCACCTGCAGAAGCCTGTCAGCAGGAGTTGAGTGCTCCTCAGAGAGATGGCCTAAAAAGATGAGGGCGGTGCTGCCGGCAAAGAACAGATCTGAATGCTCCTGCCCCTTTTCAAGTGCACATTTTTCGCGAAGCTTTACAAATTCATCCCCTGCCTGCACATAGCGGCTCTGACAGCGCGAATAAAGGCGCTTGTCGAGGGTTGAGAGCGGACCGATAAAGCCTCTTTGATCAGAGTTTGAGCTAAAGCCTAGAAGACGCGGCTCAAGGCCATAGAGCAGGCCTGCATAGCTTGGTCTTACCCCGTTGCGCGGCAGATGATAATGTCCATAGTCATAGGAGCCTAACTTCTGCACGGTCTCAGGCGGGGTATTGAGCAGCACGAGGGCCGGCTCATCATGCACCCAGGGCAGCTGACAGTGCCCCTTGAAGTCTCCCTCTAAAAGACTCTGACCTGCGCAGCGTCCTGCCTGATGCACGTTCTGATAGAGGCGGTAGTCAAAGCCCTCGCGCAGGGTCGAGACAAAGGGCACGGCATAGAAGGTCGCCTTGCCGTAGCCGCGGCGCATCAGAAAAGGAAAGAGAGAGAAGGTCTTGTCGGGCTCAAGCTGCATCGGCCAGGTCTGTCCCCAGAAGAGCGGATGGCGGCGGTGAGGCATAAAGCGGTCAAACAGACGGTCCGCTTCCTCAAGCTCAGTGACCATCTTTGGCAGCACCAGGGAGGTCTGCGACCAGGGACGCTGATCATCAGCTCCCTGAGCTAAGGCAGGCAGCAGCGCCAGGCAGGCTAAAAGCTGCAGTCTGTTCTTGACTAAGGCCCCAAGGCCGTGTTGCCGCATGCAGGATCCCTCTGCTAAAACTCAGGCGGATTGAGCAGAACCGGTCTGCCGGTCCGCTCATGCAAAGCCCGCTCGAGAATGTCTCTGTCAATCTCTGGACGGTTGAAAAACTCCAGATCGGCTTTGGTAAAGTTAAAGGGCGCATTGACCTCGATATTGTCAAACTCCTCCTCGGTACGGGAGAGCGGCTGATGCACCTCAATATATAAACTGCCGTCCGGCTCCGCGCTGTATTTAATCGGACGGTTAATAAATTCTACTCTAGTTCCGACCGGGACTAAATTGAACAATCTCTCATTGTCATCATTGCGCAGACGCACACAGCCATGCGAGACTCTCAGACCGATGCCGAAATCGGCATTGGTGCCGTGAATGGCATAGAGTCTGCCTACATAAAGCGCAAACAGGCCCATCGGATTGTCAGGCCCTGCCGGCACTACGGCAGGCAGCGGCTCGCCCATCTCGGCATATTCGGCCCGGGTGGCCGCCGTAGGCGTCCAGGTCGGATTGGCTCTTTTGCGCTCGACCTTGGTGACCCAGTCAACCGGAGTGTTCTTGCCTAGCTGCCCGATGCCGATAGGAAAGACCTCGACCTGCCCGTCGTTATAGTAGTAAAGGCGCATTTCAGCCGAGTTGACAATAATCCCCTTATGCACGGTGTCAGGCAGAATGAGCTTGTGCGGAATGAGCAGCGTGGTGCCTGGTCTTGGCAGCAGCGCATCCACCCCGGGATTGGCCTCGAGCATATTGGTAAGGCCAAGCTTGAACTCTGCGGCAACGGACTCAAGCGTGGTCCCCTGCCTCGTGACTGTATAAAGCTCCTCTTCTCCTACCACCCGATTGCCGTTTAAAGGGTAGAAGGTGCCGGCCAGAGCCTCACCTAGGGTTAAACATGCGCCAAGTACAGCAAAAATCCGATACATAAAGCCTCTAAATCAGGATGCGAGCCAGGCTCAGGCCTACGGTGCAGGCTACGGTAACTCCTATAAGGCCCGGGACCATGAAGCTGTGGTTGAAATAATACCTGCCTATCTTGGTGGTGCCGGTGATATCAAAGTTCACCGTGGCAATATCCGACGGATAGTTAGGAATAAAGAAGTAGGCATAGGTAGCCGGCATCAGGCCGATAAGCACATAGCCAGGCAGACCGATGCCCAGGGCTACCGGCACCAGAATCTTGGCGGTAGCGGCCTGGGAGTTGACCACCACGGACACGGCAAAGAGCGCAAACACAAAGGTCCACGGATACTGCTGCACCATCTCGGTAATGGCCGCCTTGAACTCCGGCATGGCAAATTTGAAATAGGTATCTGACATCCAGGCGATGCCGAAGATAGCAATACAGGCCACCATGCCTGATTTGAACACCACGCCGTTGGGAATAATCTTCACCGGAGTCTTGCAGCTGATGAGGATAATGCCGCCAAAGCCGAGCATCATCATCTGAATGATGATCCCCATGCCGATTGGCTTTGAGCCTACGCCCACGGTTCTCAGCTCAGGCACCATGGCCACGAGCACAATGACCGCTAAGGCCAGCAGGAAGAGATAGACCGAGAGCTTCGCTGAAAAGGGCAGCTTTTCATCGAGCATGGTCTTGGAGGACTGCTCCAGCTGAGCCTTGAAATTCGGGTCTTCAAGGCGCTTTAAAAAGCCCGGATCCTCATAGAGCTCCTTGCCTCTGAAGTTTGAGTAGAGGGCCATTGCCAGCGTGCCGCATAAGACGGCCGGGAAGGTCACGCACAGAATATGCAGGAGATTTAAATTCTCAAGGCCTGGCAGCTGCAGCACATCCTGCCCCAGATACACCGCCACCACGGCAGCGATCGGAGAGCCGGTCAGGGCCAGCTGCGAGGCGACCGAGGCGCAGGCCATCGGACGCTCCGGGCGGATCTTATTCTTGACCGCAATATCGCCGATAATCGGCATGATGGAGTAGACCGCATGACCGGTGCCGAGCATCACGCTCATGGAGAAGGTCACCAGCGGTCCTAAAAAGGTAATATGACGCGGATTGCGGCGCAGAATGCGCTCGGCAATCTGCAGCATATATTTAAGGCCGCCGGCAGCCTCCAGAATGGAGGCGCAGGTCACCACGGCCAGAATGATGAGCATCACGTCAATTGGCGGTGAGGCAGGCGGCATCCGCAGCACAAAGACCTCAACCAGCAGTCCCACACCTGAAACCACCCCAAGACCGATACCGCCATAGCGGCTGCCAAGGTATAACATCAGGAGTAAAAAGACAAACTCCGCAATCAACATGTATTCACCATCCTTATTTTCAATTGGGGGTAGGCTACCTTGAAGGTGCCTTACTCTTGTTTTAGCTGACCTTTTAAAGCCTTTAAGGCCTCAAAAGGATGCGCTTCCTCTTCTATTTTACCATAGCTCCAGCTCTCACCCTGACGGCTGCAGGCAGGATCCCCCTCCTCATGCCTTGGGGCATAAGGGATCTCAAGCAGAAGGCAGTCTTCAAGATAGGAGAGCAGCTCAAAGAAGCCATCCTCATTGAGCTCAATGAGATCGATTTTATCTTCAAGCTTAAGACTTTTTGCTTTCTTCTCATCAGGCGTGCTCATAAACTGTGAGCAAAGCTCATAGTCAAAGGGCTCGCCGCAGCGCTCACACTTAAGGCTGACCTTACAGCTGATGCTGCCTGAAATGGTCGCAAGACCCTGCAGATCGGTGAAAAACTCAAAGTCGCAGCTGGCATCCTCACAGATCTTAAGACAGCTCTCCTTGAGCCTCTGAAGGTACTCCCCGGGCACCCTGCAGCTGTAGTGAGACTTCAGGCCTACGGCTTTGTGAAAATCAATCTGTGGGGGAAAGGATAACTTGTCCATTTGCGACTCTTCTTCAAAAATACATCCTGTGCTGTGGTTTAAAATGTCTTAAAAGTATACACTCTGTTTAGGTGATCTCTAAATTAGGAGAGTG
Source organism: Succinivibrio sp. (assembly GCA_024693025.1). Lineage (GTDB taxonomy): Bacteria > Pseudomonadota > Gammaproteobacteria > Enterobacterales > Succinivibrionaceae > Succinivibrio. The sequence continues at coordinate 13,867 of JAILLS010000085.1, forward strand.
TTATGCTGCAAAAAATTCTTTTCTGCCTGGGTGTTTTAATCTGTTTTAACCAGCCGGCCTTTGCCTATAAGCTGACCACTCCCTTCAAATCTGCTCATTTTGCGGTCAATCAGGTAATCCTGGAGCCCAGCGAGCAGTACAATGCCACCTTAAAGCAGATGCTCAGGCGTGACTCGGCCTTAACCTGCAAGGGCACCGGCAGACTGCAGGTCACCACCGCGATCTTCCCGGCAGGCTCTCAGGGCTTTGGTCCCATCAATGAACCGGTGCTAGCCGTGATCTATGCCAGCCGCTATTCAGAAACAGAAAAAGAGCTTATCGACTTTGATGAGCATGCTGGCTATGCCGCCTGGGCCGGGATCAGACTGCCCGCCGATTCGCTGCTCTCGCTCGTCAACAACCGCACCACCTCCTCGCTTTTAGATGAGCTTGAAGGCATGCCGCTGCTCATCACCAATTTCAAGGTGGATAAAAAGAGTCAGGATATCTACCAGAAAACCTATCTTACGATGAAGAATAAAGGCATGGTCATCGACTTCTCTCCCATTGACAGCCTCTATTACACCAAGCAGCAGCAAAAGCAGATCATCAAAGGCTGCAAGCTCACCGTGATGGGCAGACCTGACAGACTGATGTGCGGCGGCGAGATCCCGCTCTTTATCTCCATGCATGGAGCCGTCAATGATATCAGCTGCCGCAAATAGCCGCCCGGATAATCTTTAGCAAAACCTGAGCGCAGACTCAGGTTTTATTTTTTATAAGTCAGAGCCTTGAGCATTAAAGATACTCAAGCAGATCGGTAGCCTTAGGCAGCAGCAGCTGCGGCTTTAGCTCAAGCATCGCCTCCCCGCTCCACACTCCGGTCTGTACGCCAAAAGAGAAGGCGCCGCTGTTTGCATACATCATAAGATCAAGCCCTGAATCCCCTACGCCAAGGCAGTGAGACGGGCTGACACCCAGGCGCTCGCACAGGGTATACATCATGCTGGGATCTGGCTTTGAGGGCACCTCATCGCCGGCACAGAATGCCTCACAGTAATCGCCAAGACAGCTATGCTCAAGAGTATGGGTGATCCCCACGCGCATGCGCCCTGAAGCCACTCCGATTTTAAGCTTCTGCGCCTTAAGTCTCTCTAGCAGCTCGCCAACCTTAGGAAAGAGCTTGTCTATCTTAAACTCCTGATGTGTATAGTGCAGATCTAAATAGGTCTTAAGCGCAAGCTCAGAGAGATGCTTCTTATCATCAGGCAGGAGGTTATACAGCGCATCAGGCAGCTTTTTGCCAATCTGCACCATCACCTCAGAGGCATCAGGCACCCTCTGCCCCAGAACTTCAAAGGTCAGCTGCGTACAGTTTATAATCACGCCTATCGAATCACACAGCGTCCCGTCTAAATCAAAGACCACCGCCTCAAGCTTGGGTCTTAGCTCTAAAAAGCTGCCGGACTTTAAATCACGCCTGCCTGCACTAACCTCACGCTCTGCCACGTAAAGCCTCCAGCACCAGTAAAAGTTCCTCAGGCAGCGGCGCCTCAAGCTTCATGACCGCGCCCGTTTCCGGATGATTGAAATTAATCCTGTAGGCATGCAGGAACATGCGCCTCAGTCCGCATTCTTTGCGCATCAGCTCATTAAAATCCTTGTCCCCGTATTTGTCATCGCCCAGCACCGGATGCCCGCTATAGGCTGAGTGCACGCGGATCTGATGGGTACGTCCCGTATGCGGCAGGGCTGCCATCAGGGTGGCCTCGGCAAATTTCTCAACTATCTCATAGCCGGTCGAGGCAGGCGCTCCCTCCACCGGATTGACCTGCACCATGCGCTCGCCCGATTTGAGCTCATTGCGGACCAGAGGCGCATTCACAAGGTTGACCTTGCGCTCCCACTGTCCTTTAACCAGGGTCAGATAGCGCTTTTTAACCACCCGCTGCCTGAACTGCTCATGCAGATCGCGCAGCGCCGCCCGTCTTTTGGCCACGATAAGACAGCCTGAGGTCTCCCGGTCAAGCCTGTGAGCAAGCTCGAGGAACTTAACCTCGCTTTTAAGCGCTCTGAGCGCCTCGATAAGGCCAAACTCGATGCCGCTGCCGCCATGAGCGGCAAGCCCGGCCGGCTTGTTGACCACGAGAATGCTGTCATCCTCAAAGATGATGCGCTCCTTTAAATCCTGCACCAGATGCAGATTGGAGGACGGAATGGTCACAGGACCTGCCGTCACGGTGACCGGCGGAATGCGCACCACATCTCCTGACACGAGCTTATAGGAGGGGGAGACTCTGCCCTTGTTCACGCGCACCTCGCCGCGGCGCAGAATCCTGTAGATAAGACTTCTGGGCACGCCCTTGAGCGTGCGGGAGAGAAAATTATCGAGACGCTGCCCGGCATCTTGTTCCTCGCAGGTATGATAGGTCACGCCCTGCGTGATGGTTTTGGTCTTCTCAAGCATGCTTAGTCCTTAAAATTCTGAGCCTGACATTTTTTGGTGACATAGGGATTATCATTGCCCTGATATTTTACGATGAGCCTGTTGCGCTCACACTCAAGTGCAGTCGGCGGATAGCTGTCATCCCAGCGCAGCATAAGCTCCTTGGTTCTTGTATGAATCGGGATCTTGTAGGTGTACTCCATATAAAGATACGCTCTCGCCACAATCCCGCGCGCCTCAGGCGGCGGCTGAAACAGCCCCTGTTTGGCATCGATGATGAGATCAATCTTTTCGCCAAAGCGTCCGTCTGACTTACGGTGCACCTCTCCTGGTGACAGATGCCCGCGCAGATTGTTCACCTCGCCCACCGCAGGATAGAGATTATGCAGATCCCCTTCCATGCGGTTAAAGCTTGCCGAGGTATGCTGACAGTTCTGCCGGCCCTTGCCTCTGCCCTTGTGCTTCACCCAGCAGCCCTCGGTGCGGCCGAAGACATAGGCAGGCACAATATGCTCAACCTCGATGCGCCTGCCCCGCTTGGCATCCTCCTGAATAACATAGCCGCAGCTGCCCAGATCCGGATAATAATACCCATGCCTCCAGTTAAGCGCGCAGCCGGTATACAGCGTCGTGGCAGCCGGCAGCTGACGGTAGATTTTAAGCAGCACCTTTTTGGCCTCCTGAAAATCATCCATCCCAAGAGCACTCTGAGAGAGTCCCTGCAGCACCGCTCCAAGCAGGCCCAAGCCTATAGCAAATCTTCTGTTCATAAGGCTATATTGTAGCCTAAAAGGTCGAGCTGCAAAAATTTAAGCTGCAAGCCTCCGTCACCGTGACGCTGTGCTTTAAGCACATTCTGCCTGAAATTTTGGCAATAAAAATCAGCAGTTTATAACGATCCTGCCCCTGACAATGATTGAAATTAATCATTTTTTTGACTAAAGTAATACCGCTTACATTTCTCATGCTTTTGTTTTTTAAGCAAAACCCATTCTGAAATGCGTCTGGCACCGGGTCTTTAAGTTCAGAGAACTTAAAGCTCTCTGCTAAAAGCTCTGAGCACTGCAGCTTTAGCGCTCAGATTTTACCTATACAAAATTTAGACAATAAAAAATTAGGAGTAATCATGACCGAGGCTTCCTCTCCCAGGGAGAACCTGCTTAACCGTTTTTTGAATACGGTAGAACGGCTTGGCAACAGACTGCCGCATATCACCATGCTGTTTATCTATGCGCTGATTGTCACCATGCTGATCTCACTTGTGCTCTCATTTATTGACTTTGACTATGTGCATCCTAACAGCGGCGAGAAAATTGCGATTCTCAATATGCTCGCCCCTGCCAATCTTCTGGATCTCATCGTCAGCTCTGTGAAAAACTTCATGGGCTTCCCTCCGCTTGGCATCACGATTGTAGCCACGCTGGGCATCGGCATTGCCGAAGGTTCAGGCTTTATCAATATTCTTATCAAGAAATTCCTCTCGGTGACCCCGCAGAAATTCCTGACTCCTACGGTAATCTTTGTCTCCGTGGTCTGTCATATTGTCAGCGACTCTGCCTACACCATTCTGATGCCGGTTTCAGCCCTCATCTTCTATTCCTGCGGGCGTCATCCGATGGCCGGGATTGCCTGCTCCTTTGCAGGTCTTGCCGGAGGCTTTACCGCAAGCTATACGCCATCCATCATCGATCCGATTATGCAGAGCTTTACCGAGGCCGCCTCTCACATCATCGATCCTAATTATTCAGTCAATGTGCTGTGCAACTATTTCTATGCCTTAGGCGGCACCTTCTTTGTCATAGGGGCTGTCTGGTATGTCACAGACCGGATCATCGAACCGAGGCTCTGGCGCACCATGCCCCTGGATGAAGGCGTGAAAAATGATGAGACGCTCAAGCTTACTTCGACCACAGCCGAGGAGAACCGCGCCTACTACAAGGCCATCTTTACGGTCCTCGCCATGCTCGCTCTGCTCTTTGCGCTCTGCTATCCTGACAATTCACTGCTAAGAGCTCCGGATGGATCTCTGACCTCGCCTAAAGCTCCGGTGATGCAGGGCCTCGTACCGCTGCTGTTTATCTTCTTCTCCACACCGGGCATTGTCTACGGCTTTGCCGCAGGCACCTTCTGCAAGGCCAACGATGTAATTCACAGCATGGAGAAGATCATGCACATGCTGCTCTCCTTCATCGTGTTCTGTTTCTTTGCCGGACAGTTCCTCTATGTGTTCGGCCACTCCAATATCGGCTCGCTGCTGGCTATCTCAGGCGCTGAATTCCTCAAAAATCTGGGCCTGCCTTCAGGAGTTACTCTGTTCGGCATCATTATCCTGACCGCTGCGCTGAATCTGCTCATTACCTCAGCCACCTCCAAATGGGCTATTCTCTCCACTATTTTCGTGCCGATGCTGATGATGCTGGGGATCAGTCCTGAACTGACCCAGGCAGCCTTCAGAGTGTCTGATTCAGCCGTCAATGTCTGCACTCCGATGTTCGCCTTCTATCCGCTGCTCATCATGTACTGTCAGCGCTACTGCAAAAAGTGCGGAGTCGGTACGTTAAGCTCCATGATGCTGCCTTATACCTTTGCGCTGCTCATCGTGCTCACCGCAGTTCTCTATGCCTACTGGTTTTTGAATATTCCGCTTGGCTTCCATTCAGGCTTTGACTATCCAAGCAGCATGTTTCCACAGTCATAAGGAGGAAGGCTAAATGCTGGATCTAAAACAGGAGCTCGTCAGCCGCTTTATGCGCTACGCAGCCATTCCTTCACAGTCAGATGAGGAGATCACCGCGGTACCGAGCTCACAGGGGCAGAGAGAGCTGTCCAGCCTGCTTGCCCGGGAGCTTAGCGAGCTTGGGCTTGCAGACGTTTATGTCGATGAGCATGCCATCTGCTACGGCACCCTAAAGGGCAACTGCAAGGGACCTGCCCTCGGCTGGTGTGCGCATCTTGACACGGTGGATGTCTCACTCAGTTCAAGCATTCATCCTCAGCTTATACGCTATACAGGAGGGGATGTATGCTTAAATGAGGAAAAGCAGATCTATTTAAAAACAGCCGAGCATCCTGAGCTTGAGCGCTACAGAGGTGAGGAGATCCTCTTTTCAGACGGCACCTCAGTGCTGGGCGCTGACAACAAGTCAGCCATTGCCAACATTATGACCATGCTGGCCGTACTTGCTGACAATCCTGAGCTTAAGCATCCTGAAATTAGGGTGGCCTTTGTGCCGGATGAGGAAAAAGGTCTGTGCGGCTCAAAGCTTCTGGATCTTAACCGCTTTAAGGTTGATTTTGCCTATACCATCGACTCCTGTGAACTGGGGGAAGTGGTGTGGGAGACCTTCAACGCAGGCTCAGGGACACTTAAAGTTCAGGGCGTAAGCGCCCATCCGATGTCGGCCAAGGGCGTGCTCGTCAATCCGCTGCTCGTAGTGCATGACTATATTGCCATGTTCGATCGCTCCCAGACCCCTGAATGCACCGCAGATAAAGACGGCTACTGGTGGTTTCAGGGAGGATTCAGCGATCCCTTAAACGCTACCTTAAGCATCAATATCCGCGATCATGACAAGGAGCGCTATGAGTGGCGCAAACAGGTGCTCAGAGACAACCTTGAGCTGCTGCAGCGCAGGCATCCTAAGGCCCGTCTTGAGCTTACACTTGTGGATGTCTATGAGAACATCGCCAATCACGTCACACGTGACGATAAGCCTGTAGCCATGCTCTATCAGGCTTTAAGCGAGCTTAACATTAAGGCCAGGACCTATGCCATGCGCGGCGGTACGGACGGCTCGGCCCTGTCAGCCAAAGGCCTCGTGACTCCTAATTACTTCACAGGCGCACATAACTTCCACAGCTATGCCGAGTTTCTGCCGCTCTCCTCCTTTGAAAAATCCCTGCAGGTGACACTCAAGCTCGTGGAGCTTGCCTCTAGGGACTGACCTTCACACAGTGGCGTCTGTGCGCCACTGTGCCATCTTATTAAAGCTTAAGGCTTTAGATCCTGAAAGCAGGTTGTTAACTCTCATCATCAATTTTTCGGGATTACAGCCAAAGTCATACCCAGTACACTAAGCAGTTTCAAAATCGTATCAATGCCTGGCATACTATGGCTCTTTTCGATTCTCAAGTTCTCTTTGACTTATACCGTTCTCTGTTCTGGCTTTAATCAGCTCACCAATAATCTC
>JAILLS010000094.1 GCA_024693025.1 Succinivibrio sp.
GGCGACAAGCAGGCCTTAGATCTCATGGTTACCTCGAATTTAAGATTAGTCATCAGTATTGCTAAAGACTACCGTGCTCGGGGACTGCCGCTTTTGGATCTGATTGAAGAAGGCAACCTCGGTCTCATCCATGCTGCACAAAAATTCGAGCCTGAACGCGGCTTTAGATTTTCAACCTACGCTACCTGGTGGATTAGACAGAGAATTGAACAGGCCATCATGAGCCAGGGCAGACTCGTACGCCTGCCGGTACATGTCATCAAGGAAATCAATATAGTCCTTAAGGCTAAAAATCAACTGCTAGAGCAGAATGACTATAGTGCCGTCAACATCGAAAAATTAGCTGAGGCTACTAACAAAGATCCTGATCATGTCAGAGAACTTTTGTCAATTTTAGAAAACTCCGGTGCCTCTGCCCCTCTGGTAAAACAGGTCAGCAACGGTTCTGAAAAGGATATCTCGCTATTTGATATTCTCCCGGACACTTCACTCACGCCACCGCAATCCTCAGTATCAGGAGATGAGCTTGCCAAAATCGTACGTGACTGGTACTCCTCGCTCAATGACAAACAGCAGCTGGTCTTTCAGTATCGCTTTGGCATGGGCAATGAGGAAATTTTAACCTTAGAGGATGTGGGAGCGAAAATCAATCTGACCCGCGAGCGGGTCAGGCAGATTCAGAATGAGATCCTGCATAGTCTACGTAAAACGCTGGAATCTTATGGCTTTGATGCCAACGGCATTGACGAGCACGAAATGCGCTCCTTAATCTAAAGCCTTATCTTTCACGGCTTCTTTAGGATCACCCCAGATGCGGTAGCTCTCTGCAGCAAATTCGCTGAGCCTGTCCTCAGCTATCGCCTTGCGGATCTCTGCCATAAAATGTTCATAGAACCACAGATTATGCAGAGTATTAAGGTGCGCCCCCAGCATCTCTCCACATTTATCCAGATGATGCAGATAAGCCTTGCTGTAGTGCCTGCAGGTATAGCATTGACAGTTAGGATCTAAAGGCGAGGTATCCTTAGCGTATTTGGCGTTACGGATCTTGACCACCCCCTGAGTCGTAAAGAGATGTCCATTGCGGGCATTGCGGGTCGGCATCACGCAGTCAAACATATCAACCCCGTTCAATACGCCCTGCAGAATATCCAAAGGGGTACCCACCCCCATCAGATAATGAGGTTTAGCCGGCGGCAGCAGCGGACCTAGGTGCTCAAGTTCACCATACATGTCAGCTTTAGGCTCTCCTACGGCAAGTCCACCTATAGCATAGCCGTCAAAGTCAAGATCCATAAGCCCCTGTAGTGAAGCTTCACGCAGACTGCGATCTGTTCCGCCCTGAATAATGCCGAACAGGGCCTGCTTATTTTCAAGCCGCGCAAATTCATCCTTGCATCTTTTAGCCCAGCGCAGGGAAAGGCGCATGGCACGCTCCATCTCCTCACGCGGTGCCGGCAGTCCAATACATTCATCAAACTGCATCACCACCTCAGAGCCTAAATCCGTCTGAATCTGCATGGAGATTTCAGGTGATAAAAACAGACGTGAACCATTGATCGGATTCTGAAATTTCACGCCTTCTTCGGTAACTTTTCTGATGCCGGCTAAAGAGAACACCTGAAAGCCGCCTGAATCAGTGAGAATGGGTTTTTTCCACTGCATAAAATCGTGCAGATCCCCATGGGCCTTGATCACTTCACAGCCAGGACGTAGCCATAAATGGAAGGTATTGCCAAGAATAATATCAGCACCTAACTCTTCAACTTCTTCAGGACACATGCCTTTAACCGTGGCTCTGGTGCCAACCGGCATGAAGGCAGGAGTACGCACCACCCCTCGCGCAAATTCAAGCTGTCCTAATCTTGCCAGTCCCTCTTGCTTTAAAACGGTAAATTTCATGTTGAGCTCCTTGCTGAAGGCGGCAGATCTTCAAGCGCTAAAGGGTTCTTCTCGATAAACATACAGTCACCATAGCTGAAAAAATGATAGCGTGACTGTACGGCATGCTCATAGGCCCGCATGGTCTTAGCATAGCCGGCAAACGCACTTACCAGCATGATCAGGGTAGATTCAGGCAGGTGAAAATTGGTAATCAGAGCATCCACCACCTGATAGCTATAGCCAGGATAGATAAAAATGGAGGTGTCCTGCGAAAAAGGCACAATCTCAAGAGAACTGTGAGACTGCTGCGCCAGCGTGGCTGCACTCTCAAGCGATCTTACCGCTGTAGTACCCACTGCAATCACACGCCCGCCCAGGCGGTGAGTCTCAATCACGGCATCGGCAACTTCTTGGCTCAGCTGCACAAACTCTGAATGCATATGATGATTTTTTATATCATCCTCACGCACCGGCTGAAAGGTCCCTGCCCCTACATGCAGGGTGACAAAGGCAAATTTAACCCCCATCTCCCTTAAATCCTTAAGCTGAGTCTCATCAAAATGCAGTCCTGCGGTAGGAGCTGCCACAGCCCCAGGATACTTACTGTATACAGTCTGATAGCGCTCTTTATCCAGGCTCTCATCGGGTCTGTCGATATAAGGAGGCAGCGGAATATGTCCAACTTTATCCAGCAGATTTAAGATGGTGATGTTCTGACTTTTAAGTCTGAACAGCTCTCCCTGCCGTTCAATCACTTCAAGCTCGGTTCCATCATCTATAACAATGTGGCTCTGAGGCTTCGGCGCTTTACTTGCCTTGATATGAGCCAGAGCCTCATATTCTGAGAGAATGCGTTCAATTAAGATTTCAAGCTGACCGCCCGAAGTTTTATGTCCATACATACGCGCCGGGATCACCTTGGTATCATTAAACACCAGCAGATCTCCAGGTTTTAGCAACTGCTTTAAATCGTAAAAATGCTTATCTTCAAGCGTACCGGATTTGCCGTCAAGACACAGCATCCGACACCCCGTACGCTCCTCACTAGGATAAAAAGCTATCAGTTCTTCGGGTAAATCAAAATTAAAATCACTTCTTAACACGTTCGCTCCTGCGTTGAAAATGGCGCTATTTTAACACTCTTTCAGGCTGAATTTAGCAGCGCATCAGGACCTGATTTAGGCAAGAGAAGGAGCGATAAAGCGTCTGAAAATCTTGTCAATCAGCTTAAAGAGACACTGCTCAAGCTGTATTGCAGAATTAAGCACCACTGAATTCTTAATCAGATCCTCGATGAATGGCTGCTTAATCCCGATCCCGTAAAGCTCAACCCCTGCCTCTCTATATACCTCAAGCACCTGTCGTGTTTTCTCCACACTATCGGGTATCCCATCGGTAATTACAATTACGATGTTCCTCTGACATTCAAGTGAAACCAGCTGCTCGAGGGCATACCATAATGCCTGGGCAAGCGGAGTTGAGCCACGTGGTGTTTGATCAAAAAAAGCCGCTTTGGCCGTAGCAGACTCATCTACTTTTAAGGCAACTTCAAGTTCGGAGTTAAGACCAGGGAAAAAAGAACAGAGATTTTTTACCCCATCAATTCCTTCTAACGCCAGCGCAAGAGACAGCGCGCTGAGACAGGCAAGCTCACCTCTGCTGCTCTCCTGATCATCCTTTGACAGCATCGATCCTGAAACATCTACTAATAAGTGCACCGAGGTCTTGCGGTCCTCTTCAATACACCGGCGTCTGAAAATTGCTGATTCACCTAACGGGATCAGCTGAGCCTTGCGCGGTAAGAGCTCCGAGCCCCATCTGCCTGACAGACGATACTCCTGCACATAGGTCCTGAGTCTCTGAGCAAGTGCCGTCCTAAACCCTCGAGTTGGCTTGGTTTTCAAAATAAAATTAGAGCTGCCCTTTCTGCATTTAGCGGCACCAAACACACCAAAATCATGGCGGGCA
>JAILLS010000116.1 GCA_024693025.1 Succinivibrio sp.
ACCAGGGCGACAAAGGAACCTTCTAGTCCTGATCCTGTTCCCACCAGCAGACGGGAGAGCGGGATGAGCAGGACCATCAGAATAATAAAGGGAATGGAGCGGATGATATCTATGCAGCGGTCAAAGATGGTAAAAACCAGACGCTGCTGTAAAATGCCGCCGTTTCTGGTAACCACCAGAGTGACACCGATGGCTACGCCTAAAAACCAGGCAATGGTGCCTGAGACTAAAATCATGACGCAGGTCTGCATGAAACATTCCAGGAACTCTTCCTGCAGCCGTTCAAAATTAGGCATCAGAGTGTACAACAGGTCCATCATTTTAACATCTCCACTGCTACGCCATGCTCCTTGATATAGCTGATGGCTTTATCTACCTCGGCATTCTCTCCTGTCAGGTGTACCGCCAGTTTGCCTAAGGGCATGCCCTTGATGTATTCAATATTGCCATACAGAATATTCACTTTAATCTTAAAGCGTACACTGATCTCGGTCATCAGCGCCTCGCCCGTGGCTTGCCCCGTATAGGTCAGATGCCAGATGTGAGTGTCAGGCGCAATATCGGCAAGAGAGCCTTTCTTATCGAAAATATCCAGAAAGGAGCCCAGATTTGAGGCGGTATCCAGAAAGCGCCTGGTAAGCTCCGCCTTAGGCTCAGCAAACAGGTTATAAACCGTATTTTCTTCTACGATGCGCCCATCTTCCATCACTGCGGCACGATCGCAGAGATCCTTGACTACAGACATCTGATGGGTGATTACCACAATCGTCAGCTTAAGCTTGTCATTGAGTTTTTTCAAAAGAGCGAGGATCTGCTCGGTCGTCTGCGGATCTAGAGCAGAAGTGGCCTCATCACAGAGCAGAATTTTAGGATCGCAGCACAGGGCGCGGGCAATGGCCACGCGCTGCTGCTGACCGCCTGAGAGCTGTGAAGGATAGGTATGCTGTTTGTCCGCTAAATCCACCATCTCAAGGAGGCTGGCAATTTTACTCTGCCGCTCTGCCTTGGTTAGTCCCGTACGCTTGAGCGGCAGATCGATGTTGTCATAGACGGTTCTGGAGGGCATCAGGTTAAAATGCTGGAAAATCATGCCGATGCCTTGTCTTAGCTTGCCAAGTTCCTTCGGGTTAAGAGAGGTTATTTCCTGATCCTGAATATAGACCCTGCCTGAGGTGGGGCGCTCGAGCAGATTGATGCAGCGCACCAGGGTGGACTTTCCTGCTCCTGAAAAACCGATGATACCGTAAATTTCACCCGGCCTGATGCTCAGACTGACATCCTTGACTGCTTCGATAGTCTGTCCCTTTTGATAAAAGGTCTTGTTGATATGTTCAAGCCTAATCATGAAAATTGCCTCAGAATGGAGCTTACTAACCTGCCCCCTTGAAAGATTTGGAATTAAGTTATAATAGCACAAGATTAGTGCTTTAGCCTTTTCATGCAGAGGCAGGGCACAGTGTGGATAACAAGGAGAATAACATGAAAAATTGGCTTAAAGGTTTACTGCTAGGCGCTGTCATAAGTTGTGCTGCCAGTGCAAATGCTGAAGTACGCGAGATCAGAGTCGGTGTCGTAGGTGATTACGTGGCGCAGTGGGATACGGTCAATGAGATTCTGAAAAAGGATAACCTCAAGGTCAAGCTGGTGCGCTATTCTGATTACGCGACACCTAATCGTGCTCTGGCAGACGGTGAGATTGATCTGAATGCCTTTCAGCATAAAGCCTTTCTGAAAAACGATATGGAACGCAATCAGTATAAGCTCGCTGCCATCGGCGATACCATCGTGACTCCTTTATGCGTCTTTAACAACAAAGATAAGATAAAGAGCATGGATGATATCAAGGATGGCGATATCATCGCCATTCCATCTGATCTAACCAACGGCGGCAGAGCCCTGAAGGTGTTAGAAGCAGCAGGCCTGATTAAGGTTGATCCGAGCAAGGGCTATACTCCTACCAAGGCTGATATAACCGAGTATGTTAAGAAAATCAAGATTAGAGAGGCTGAGTCCGGCATCTTAGCCCGCATTCTGCCTGATGTGGCGGCAGCCCTGATCAACGGCGGCAATGCCTATACGGCCAAGCTTAATCCAGCCAATGATGCTATTTTCCAGGAAAATCTTGATCCCAAGGTTAACTCTGCTGCTGCACAGCTGGTGAACGTGATTGCAGCCAGAGCTGATGATGTCAATAACGCCGACTACAAAAAGGTAGTGGCAGCCTATCAGACTGATGAGGTGGCTGATGAGATTATGGAAGCCTATCAGGGGGCTTTCCTGCCGGCCTGGAAGGGTGCAAAAGGTGGTTTTGTAGCTAAATAAGCGCAGGGTTAAGATGCCAAGTCTACTTGATGATTATTTAGACAAGCTCAGGACCGTAGTCAATCTTGACTGCGGCTCCTATGACCCAGAGGGACTTAATGCGGTAAGCAGATACTTTCAGATCTGGTTTGCCGAGGCTGGCTTTCAGGTTGAGGCAGTGAACCTGGATGAACGAACCGGCACTGCAATGCTTGCCACCAACAAGCCTCACGCTGCCCATTATGATCTGCTGCTGTCAGGTCACCTTGACACTGTATTTGAGCGCGGTACCGCTCAAGCAAGACCATTCCGTCTTGAAGGCCAAAAGGCCTATGGTCCCGGGGTTGCCGATATGAAAAACGGCTGCCTGCAGATCCTCTTTGCTCTGAAAAGTCTGTCAAAAGAGCTGTTAGACAAGCTTGCTATAGTGGTAATTCTCAATCCTGATGAAGAGATAGGTTCTCCCTATTCGCATGCCTTTATCGATGAGTATGCACAACGCTCAACTTATGCACTGGTGTTTGAATCTCAGGAACAGCCTGGCCTCTTTACGGCACAGCGTAAGGGCATTGCCCATCTTGATCTCTTTATGCATGGGGTTGGCGCTCATGCCGGCTTCTGTCCTGAGCTTGGCCGCAGCGCTATTACCGCGATGGCCCATGCAATTTTGAGCGTCAATGCTCTGGCAACTGACAGTGTAACGGTGAATTTCGGTGTGATCAAAGGAGGGCTGGTGGCCAATGCCATTCCCGCAGAATGTTCAGCCCGCATTGATGTGCGCTTCTGGGAACTGTCAGAATGGGAGGAGTTTTTCACAGGCTTTAAGGCTTTATGTAAGAAGGGCTTCTTAGCTGACGTAACTGCTGAGTTTAAGCTGTTAGTGCTCATTCCGCCGATGGTTAAAACCCAGGGGCAGGAGCAGCTCAAAGCTCTGCTGTCGCAGGCTGCGCAGGAGGTGGGGCTTACTCCTGCCTATCAGAATTCAGGCGGAGTGTCAGATGGCAATCACATAAGTCAGGTCGGCACGCCGGTGCTTGATTCATTAGGCCCTTTAGGCGGCGGCTGTCATACCGAGGGGGAATGGCTGGATATAGGCTCAGTAGAGAGCAGCATCCAGCTATTGTGCCGGTTTATCGAGCTGTTAGCTAAGGCCTCATAATGTTTTTAAGCAGGAGTATCCGGCCACTTTTAAGTTTAAAGGGTGGCTGGTTTTGTTTAATCTAATTGGCTGCCTCTGCAGTCTAAGCCTGATTTTAGCTGAGATTAAAGATAAAGGCAGTATGTGACAAAACTGCAGGAGCAGATTGCTCCTGCAGCACAGCGGGGCTTTAAACCTGACGGGTGCGGATAATGGCGCCGCAGCTTGCGGAGGCTACACTGTGACGGTAGTGATAGAGATAGCCTTCAGCGGTGCGGGTTTTGTCCTCCGCGCCTTCCCTGCGCCTTGCCTCAAAATCAACATCCGCCTCAATGATGCCCTTGTCAACATCAATTCTGATGACATCGCCATTGCGCAGATATTTGATAGGCCCGTCATCATAGGCCTCAGGGCAGATATGTCCGACAAAGCAGCCGTTATTAGAGCCTGAGAAGCGGCCATCGGTGATAAGACAGACCTTAGAGCCAAGCTTCATGCCGACGAGCAGCTTCATGGCTTTGTACTGTTCAGGCATGCCGGGACCACCGCGCGGACCTTCGTTGCGGATGACCACCACATCACCCTCATGTACCTTCAGAGCACGGATCCCTTCAAGCGCATCCTGCTCG
>JAILLS010000120.1 GCA_024693025.1 Succinivibrio sp.
CAGAAAGCATGAGATTATAAACCTTACGGCAACAGCCAAAGGTTTTAGCAAACATAATACGTTGTTCAGTTGTAGGATATACTCTGTACTTAATTGCTTTGTTAGCCATCTTGCTTACCCTGAGATTGAATACAAAATAATGCTATAAAATACAAAAGTCAAGAAAACGCCGTGTTTATCGCAATTCATCCCACCACCTATAGAGTTGGGGGATTTCTTGCTCACGGCTTGTTAAACCTGAAGAAAGATGCGATTTGTCTCTTGGCTGTATCCTAAAACACGCATTTCATATATGCATACCTTGATAATATTTATAAAGGTGCCTTATGAAAAGCAGCATTTAAATACAGCCAGAATGGCAAAAGAAAAGCGCCTTCAGGCGCCTTGAGGAAATTTTGAAACTGTGGTGAACAACCGAATGAATCTCGGCTGCTGGTGCCCTGGGCGAGACTCGAACTCGCACTCAGTTACGAACTACCCCCTCAAAGTAGCGTGTCTACCAATTCCACCACCAGGGCTTAAGATGGCAGTTATCATATCAAATTTTTTTTATTTGTAAAGCAGTTTTTATCAAAGCTCAGGCAAATCCTGTTTACTTCTTAGCTGCAGTGCCTTTATTCTGCGTTTCATGCTCCTCGTCATCCTCCACCAATCCCTTGAAGATCACATGATAGGCTCTCAGAGTCTGTGAGCCAAACAGCGCCTTGGACTGAAGTTCCTTTGGCAGCCATGACACATCCGAATACACCAGCACATCAGCGTCAACACTGTTCCAATACTGATTAAGGGTACTTAACAGAAAGTTTTTCTCAGCTTCCTCATAAGTATATTCAAGATAGACATGACCGGAGCCGTCATCCTCAAAGCGCGGCGAGAGCAGATGCACTTCCACCAGCAGACTGGTACCGCGTTTGAAAGGCTCGCCGCTGAGCCTGCCCTCATTAACCACCTGCATCCACATATTATCCTGCAGCGAGGTTACATCCGGGGATTCATTGAGAATTTTGGAGATTTCAGCATTATACTGCTGATTAAGCGTAGGTACCTTGGGCTCTGGGATGCGCTCCTTCTGATCCCGCCTGAGCGTGACCGCATTGGGCTGATAGATGCAGACCACCGAGTCAGCATTGTGAAAGACCTGCTCGCGCAGATTGCAGTATTTGGCAACCACTTCGATGGCTTTATAGCCGGCCTCATCTGCATGAGGATCCTCAGGGGCATACCATAAGATTTCGCCAGGCAGGCACATGTCTCTGGCCTGTGTCTCGCTTTTGACCGCACATAAGGCCTGCGGATAATTAATCCTTTCGCCGATTTTCTGCAGCTGCTCGGGCACCGGATTCTGAATATCCACAGCCTGAACAGCATTTGAGCTCATCACCCCGGCCACTAGAGCCAGGATCAGGCAGGAATTCCTTTCCATAAGCCAAACCTCACAATCTAAAGATTGTTTAAGTTTAGCGCAAAGCCCCTAGCCCAATTGTGCGACAGCCTGCAAAGTCTAAAATTATAGTTGAAAATATAAAATATTAGACATACAGAGCCCCAGACACTGAAGCTCTGTACATAGATCTGAGCTGTTTAGAGCTTGCTCAGCTCCTTTTGCGCCATCAGAGCAGAGGTGTCCTGAGGATAGGTCTTGATGAGCACTTCATAATAGCGCTTAGCTTTCTCCTTGTCGCCAAGCTGCTCGGTGATCTTGCCGAGCTTAAAGAGCGCATCCGGACGCTTAGGGGAGCTCGTATATTTAGCAGCATTCAAAAAGCTCACCCGGGAGGCCTCAAAATCACCTTTCTTATACTGCACCTGTCCCTGCCAGTACCAGGCATTCTCAATGAGCTGATGCTGAGGATAACGCTCAATAAAGGAGGCAAAAGCCTGTTCTGCCTCACCAAGCTTGTTCTGATTAACCAGGGCATAGGCCGCATCATAGGCAAGCTTGCCCTCATCTGTCTGAGCCTGACTGTCTGCTGCTGCAGCCGGTGCGGCAGCAGCAGGCATATCTGACTTGCTCTTTGCTGCTGCAGCCTCGGTTTTAGGTGTCAGCTGCGGAGGGGCAGCTGTATTCTGCGCTGCAGCGCTACTCCCCTGCGCCTTGAGTCTTTCAAGCTCAAAGCGTAACTCCTCAAGCTGACCGTTGACGGTCTGTAAATCATTCTGCAGCTGCTGCAGATTGTTCTGCATCATCAGCATCGTATGCTGCTGGGCATCAAGCTGAGTCTGCAGATCATCTGCAAGGCCAAGCTGACAGAAAAGCCCCAAAAGGACCAGAGTTAATTGCTTCACTATGATTTCCTGTTAAAAAATAAAGGCGCACTCCCGTACGCCTTTTAGATTCACTTAAGCCTAATAATTGAGCACCGCACGACGGTTCTTAGACCAGGCTGACTCATCGTGGTTAGGATCAAGCGGCTTCTCCTCGCCATAGGAGACAATGGAGAGCTGATTGATATCTACGCCCAGATTCTTCATATAGGCAGCTACAGAACGGGCACGTCTCTCGCCTAAGGCAATATTGTACTCAGGGGTTCCACGCTCATCGGTATGACCTTCAATCACGATACGGGCATCCGGATTGCCGCGCAGATATTTGGCATGCTCCTGCATCACACTGATGTACTGATCCTGAATCTGATCTGAATCATAGCCAAAGTAGATGGTATTGCTGCCGGCCAGTTCCGCAGGACCGTTCCAGCCGTTCGGATCGTTTACTCCTACCACCATGGCGCCATCTGAGCCAATGCTCACATCAGAATCGAGATCATCAGTCAGGCCTGAGGCAGTACCGTCAGTACTCTCGGTGCTTGAATCACTCATACAGCCAGTCAGGCTCAAAGCCATCGCCACACATACAGCGCCTAAAAATTTATTCAACATAATGCAATCCTTATATGATGTTAATAATTAGCTGGCAGAGGCCCCCAGGCAGGAGCACTTATTTCACCGCTAGAGGAAGGTAGAGTTGCCTTGAACCGTCCATCGGCTGACACCAGAGATAAACCTTTACGTCCTTGATAAACTGTACTATATATTACCATACTTCCGTTCGGAGCCACGCTAGGCGACTCATCTAAGGAAGAGGTGGTCAACATATAGATACTCCCGTCAGGATCCATGCGCGCCACTCTGAAGCCATTGGATCTGGTGATCACGATCAGTGAATTAGAACCCGGCACAGCACGAGCTGAGAGATTCATCTGTCCCTGATAGGTCACTCTCTGAACCTGTTTTGACCTGAAGTCATAACGATAAATCTGTGCCTTACCGCCACGCTCTGAGGTAAAGAACAGAGACTGTGAATCGGTCGACCAGTTAGGTTCGGTGTCGATGGCACGATTATTAGTTACCCGATAGAGCTTCTTCTGATTTAAATCAAAATAATAGATATCAGGCTGCCCGTCTTTTGAAAGCACCATGGCAATTTTGCTGCCGTCAGGAGACCAGGATGGTGAGCTGTTCATGCCCGGGAAGGAAGCCAGCTTGATACGCTGCTTATTGACGATATTCTGTACAAAGATGCAGGGAGTGCGCTTTTCAAAAGACACATAGGCAAGACGCTGACCGTCAGGTGACCAGGTCGGAGTCATCACCGGCTGAGTGGAACGCAGAATCGCCGTCTCGTTAAAGCCGTCATAATCTGCAGTCATCAGCTGATAGGGATGACTGTCCCCATGCTTATAGAGCACATAGGCAATTCTGGTTCTGAAGGCACCTTTCTGCCCGGTAAACAGTTCATAAATACGATCTGACACCCGGTGCGCAGCCTGGCGCAGAGTGGCCTGAGTTGCCGGTCCCTTGTAGTGAGCCAGCACCTTGCTCTTCTGGGTGCCCTGCAGGCCCGTGACCATGAATTCAACCTGATATCCGCTGCCTTCTGGATAGACCCTGCCTGAAACAATCGCCTCAGCGCCTGTAGCAGCCGCAGTATCTACGACCAGCTTGCCGCCCTGAATCACTCCCTGCGGCAGAGAACTGCCCGTCAGCGGAGAAAACTTCCCTGAGCGCATCAGATCCTGAGCGATCACCGCAGACACATCAGTCCTGGTACCATCTGCCTGTTCAAAAGGCAGAATCGCCAGCTTGCGGCCGGCGTTGATACCGCCCTGAATTTCAATCTGCAAGGCTGCCTGTGCGCCATACGAGAGAGTAAGGCAGAACAGCATTGCTAATAAACGTTTAAACATGTCCTCTCCTTGAAAATTTTTTTATATCTTAACGCAAAAAAGGCAAAGATTTAACCGTCTGCATGTTTTGACAGGGAAAAACTAGAGCTTTGGCGTCATTTTGAGCACCACCTGATTGCAATCCTTGCAGTCAGCAGGCGGCATCGGCAGCATGCCGATCAGGCGCAGCGTATCTAAGGCGGATTTGCAGACGTCCTCATCTCCCTTGCAGGTTTCATTGGAGATCATGCCGTCCTTGTCAATTTCAATGGACACCACCACCTGCTTGCCGTTCATGGAAGAGTCAATCAGCCAGTTCTGCTCGATAAGCTCACGCACCTTCTGACCATAGCCCTCAGCTGAGGCTCCCTGACCAAGACCCTGTCCGCCTTCTACCCCGTCTGCGGTACCTAAGATGTCATCCTCAAGCTCATTGAGCTTCTGCTGCTCGGCAGCCTGCTGCTTTTTCAGCTCAGCGGCCTTTTTCTCCGCCTCCGCCTTCTTCAGCTCTTCTGCCTTCTTCTGCTCCTCGGCTTTCTTCTTCTCTTCTTCAGCCTTTTTCTTTTCAGCTTCAGCTTTCTTCTTCTCTTCTGCCTGCTTCTGTTTCTCGGCTTTATCCTTTAAGGCCTGCTGCCTTTTCTTCTCTTCTTCGAGCTTTTTCTGCTCTAAGAGCTTCTTCTGCTCAAGCTTCTTCTGCTCTTCAGCCTTTTTCTTTTCAAGCTCCTGCTTCTTTTTGAGTGCAATGGCCGCCTGACGCTGCTGTTCCTGCTCGCGCTGCTTCTTGATCTTCTGCTGCAGCTCTTCCTGCTTGCGCTGCTGAGTCTGATCCTCAGGTTTTACGACAGGCTGCACTTTAGGTGCTGGCGCGCTTTTCGTGCCTGTAGGCTTGCCCTTGGCGGGAGGCACAAAGGTGGCATGGATGATATTGCCTGAATTTTCCTTGGGTCTTTCCGGCTTATCTAAAGAAATGTGCAGTGCCAATGAGACAATCAGCACCGCATGGATCAGCACTGCGAGTACAAAGGCTGTTCCTGTCCCGATCTTCACTCAGGCTCCTTATTCACTCAGAGGTTCAGTCACAAGCCCTACGCTTTTCACACCCCCGCTTTTAAGGGCGTTCATCAGCTTGATCACCGCATCGTAGGCGACCTGGGCATCCCCCTGAACCACCACCGGACGCGAAGGGTCCTTGCTCAGCTCTTTCTGCACATAGGCACTTACCGCATTCAGATCCGGCATTTTCTCAGAGCTTGAGTCGATGCTGACGTAAAACTGTCCGGCCTTATCCACCGTGGCAATAATCGGCGTGCGCTGATCCTCATTCATGGCTTCAGCCTCTGCCTGAGGCAGATCCACCGTCACGCCGGTCATGACTACCGGAGCGGTAGCGATAAAGATCACCAAAAGCACCAGCATCACATCGATATACGGCACCACATTGATCTCTGCGGTCGGTCTGGTTTTACCCTTTTTGATACTCTGCATGCTTAGTTCCTGTATGGATTGCGGCGCAGCCGTCTATAATCTCCTGCTACGCCAGGCGTAATGTAGTGCGGGCCGTCATCTTCCTGAGCCTGCTCCTGTCTTGGCGGAGTCACCGGGCGGGTGGTCTGGGCATACAGCTCACGCCGGCCGTTTTCAGCTAGATTCTGGGCATACTGAGCCTGTCCGTTAGGCGGTGTCATAGGTTTAGCCGCAGGCTGCTGACCATTCTGCAGACCGTTCTGTGCCGTCACGCTGTTCTGCTGATTATTCTGAGCAGCAGCGTTGTCCCGCTCCATACTCTCAGGGCGCTCTTTATGACTTAGCTGCGAGCGCACGGTGACCAGACGGCGATTGAGAATCGTGGCAAATTCATCCATGAAATTGAGATAACGGTTCTCAAGCGCATCCACCTTGGTTACAAAACGGTTATAGAACATTACCGCCGGAATAGCCGCAAACAGACCCATGGCGGTAGCGATGAGAGCCTCGGCGATCGGCGGGGCCACCATGGACAGCGTTGCATTCTTCACGGCGGCCAGAGCCACAAAGGCATGCATAATGCCCCACACGGTGCCGAACAGACCAATATAAGGGCTGATGGAGCCGATGGTGGCCAGCGAGGCCAGATGTGTCTCGAGATTTTCCACTTCACGGGACTGCGCTACCTTCATCTGCCGATAGGTACCATCCATCACCACTTCCTGATCGGCAGGACCTGAATTGATGAGCCGGACGAACTCCTTGAAGCCTGAGGTATAGATCACCTCCAGTCCCACCAGGGACTGCTGGCGCTTGATGCATTCCTGATAGAGATTGTTCAGATCAATGCCCGACCAGAATTTATCTTCAAACTCATCAGCTTTACGGCGGGCAATCTTATACTGATTGCTGCGGGAAATAATGATGGTCCACGAGAAAATCGATAACACCAGCAAAAATAACATCACCAGCTGCACAAGAAAACTGGCATTGAAAATTAGCTCGCTAAAGGAGAGTTGACCGCTTGCCATGATGTTTAATGCTCCAGTTGAGATGAAAGAGATGCTTCGGCTTTAACCAGCTGAGCCTTGGCATATGCAAGAATTGCATCAGGGATCGGCTGAGGTCTGCCCGTCTTAAAATTAACATACGCAAGTGAGCAGGCAAAGTCAAATAGGAGCTCGCCCTGCTCATTGAGGATCTGCTGAGCCAGCCTGAGCTTGGCACCCCGCACCAGGACAGGGACGCAGTTGATGGTCAGAAGATCATCAAGCCTTGCGCTTCTGCGGTATTTGGCAGACAGGTCGACAATGACAAAACCCTGCTGCTTAAGTAAATAATCCTGCTGGGAGATGTTCAGGCGGCGCAGCCACTCGGTACGGGCACGCTCGCAGAATTTAAGATAATTGGCATAGTATACGATGCCGCCTGCGTCCGTATCCTCAAAATAGACACGCACCTGCCAGGTAAAACTGTTCTCAGACATCCTAGAGCTCCTCCGGATACGGCAGATTGAATTTCTGATAGGCCTTGCGGGTTGCCACTCTGCCGGTGCGGGAACGCTGCACAAATCCCTGCTGAATGATATACGGCTCGACCACATTCTCCAGAGTATCGCGATCATGGCCTAAGGAGGCAGCCAGGCTTTCGATGCCCAGCGGACGATGCGACTCAACCAGACATTTTAGATAGGTTCTGTCAAACTCGTCAAAACCGTCCTCGTCAATGCGCAAAAGCTTTAAAGCTCCTCTGGCCATGCTGAGATCAATGCTGCCGTCACCTTCTACCTCAGCATAGTCTCTGACCCGCTTGAGCAGGCGATTGGCAATGCGCGGTGTGCCGCGGGAGCGGCGGGAGATTTCCTCTGCTCCGGCATGGTCTATCTTGACGCCCAGCTTGCTCGCACTGGCACGGATGATGAGTTCAAGCTCCTCAGGATAATAGAACTTAAGCTGCAGAATAATCCCAAAGCGTGCCCTAAGAGGCGAGGTCAGCGTACCGGCACGGGTGGTGGCGCCTATCAGGGTAAAGGGATTGAGCTTAATCTTAATCGAGCGGGCTGATGGTCCCTCCCCCGTCATGATATCTACCTGATAATCCTCCATGGCAGGGTACATGAATTCCTCAATCACCGGCGACAGACGGTGAATCTCATCGATAAAGATCACCGAGCGTGGCTGCAGATTGGTCAGCAGCGCGGCCGCGTCGCCTTTCTTCTCAAGCGCAGGTCCCGAGGTCTGTGACAGCGAGACACCGAGCTCATTGGCAATAATATTGGATAAGGTAGTCTTGCCCAGTCCCGGAGGTCCGAAGATCAGCACATGATCGAGGGCCTCCCCCCGCTTTTTGCAGGCCTCAAGCGCAATGGAGAGCTGCGCCTTGACCTCATCCTGTCCAATATAGTCAGCCAGCGTCTGCGGTCTGAGCGCCCTATCTTCAAAGGATCGGCTGAGCTCATCCTGCTCTTCTTCGGAAGTTTTCTGCGCTCTTATCTCTGAGGATATCGACAGCGCATCCGCCACAATTTTAGGTTCACTCATGCTCATGTTCTCAGCTCATCTTTAGGCTTTCTGATTGGATAAATAAGCTAAAGCGGCCACAATTACCGCCTCGGTATTCATCTGAGGCTGCTGAATGGCTTCAATGGCCTTGAGACACTCATGCTGCCGATAGCCTAAGGCAAGCAGGGCAGATAAGGCCTCTGAGAAAACATCTGCGGACAGCTGCTGCGGCAGTGCACTGCTCTGAAGCTCTCCGCTCTTAAACTGCTTGAGCCGATCGCGCAGTTCCACGACCATGCGCTCTGCCGTCTTAGCCCCCACGCCGCTGATTCTAGTCAAAAGACGAGGCTTGTCTTCAAGCACCAGCGAGACAAATTCACTGACTTCAAAGGTAGAGAGCGTGGCCAAAGCCACTTTAGGTCCAATCCCGCTGATTTTAATCATAATTCTGAACAGGGAACGGCTGGAGATCTCCAGAAAGCCATACAGATTTTCCGCATCTTCCCTGACGGCATGATGGATATAGAAGAAAGTCTCCTGACCTATTTTGAGCTGATTTAAATCGCGCTGCGATACTTCAACTTCATAGCCCACGCCGCCCACTTCAAGCAGCACCAGATTTTCTTCAATATGCTGGACCACTCCGCGTAAACTGCCGATCATCTCCCACCTCTAACTTGTGACCTTCATCTCAATTTTTTGCGCAAATTATAACATGGGAGTAAGCACCCGCTAAAGATTCAAGCATGATTAGACGCAAAAACATTCGTGGATTAAATATTGTCCGGTCAGACTCTCCTTATGAGCAGCCACCTGCTGCGGCGTGCCGGCACAGACTATCCTGCCGCCCTGCTCTCCGCCGTAAGGACCCAGATCCACCACGTAGTCTGCATGCTTAATCACGTCCAGATCATGCTCAATGACTACCAGAGTAGCGCCCTGCTCTAACAGCAGCGCAAACACCTCTAGAAGTTTCTTTACATCCAGAGGATGCAGTCCGATGGTAGGCTCATCAAACACAAAGAGCGTATTGGCCTGATTCTGATGCAGCTCAAAGGAGAGCTTCAGACGCTGCGCCTCACCGCCGGATAAGAGCGGCGTCTGCTCGCCAAGCTTAAGATAGCCAAGCCCTAACTCTTCAAGCACGCAAAGCCTGCTATCGAGCTTTTTGAGCCTGCTTAAAAAGCTCCGTGCCTGCCTGACCTCAAGATTCATCAGCTCCGGCAGACTATAGCTCTCACCCTGTCCGTTGGCATAGTGCACCTTGAAGGCTTCAGGTGCATAGCGCAGGCCACGACAGTCAGGACACGGAATATCCACATCGGGCAGAAACTGCACATCAAGACTGATCTGTCCGGTGCCATCGCAGGTTCTGCAGCGCAGGGAGCCCGTATTATAGGAAAATGCGCTGGCCTTTAAGTTAAGCGCTTTGGCCTGCTCTGTTTTGGCATAGAGCTTGCGCAGTTCATCATGCACCTCCACATAAGTGGCCACGGTCGAGCGGATATTACTGCCGATAGGTGTGGCATCTATGAGCTGCACGCGCTCAAGAGAGCCTGCCTCAAGCTTTCTGACATGCGCAGGCAGGGCCTCGCCCTTAAACCTAGCCTCAAGCGCAGGAATCAGGCTTTCGAGCACCAGAGTGGTCTTGCCGGAACCAGAGACGCCAGTCACCACAGTCAGTCTGCCCTGCGGGATCTCCAAAGTTAAAGGCTTGACCGTATGCAGAGGACCGGTTTCAAGCACTATCCTGCCCCGGTCAAAGAGCTCTGACACAGGCTGTACAGCAGGGCTGCAAGGTTTTGGCACAAGATAAGGACCAATCTGGGAGTTAGGATTGGCAATCAGTTCAGAAACCGTACCCTGAGCAATCAGCTGACCGCCGCCGTCCCCTGCCTGAGGACCAAGTTCAATGAGCTCATCCACCTCGCGCAGTACCAGGGTTTCATGATCCACCAGCACCACCGAATTACCGTCGGCAAGCAGATCGCGCATCACGCCAAGCAGTCCCTTCAGATTGTAGGGATGCAAACCGATTGAAGGTTCATCGAGCACATAGAGTACTCCGGTCGTACGGTTGCGCACGGCTCTGGCAAGCTGCATGCGCTGTCTCTCACCGGTTGACAGAGTGGCTGCTTCTCTATCTAGGGACAGATATCCAAGTCCCAGCTCAAGCAGGCGTTTTGAGGTATCAAAGAATGCTTCACAGATCCGCTCTGCCATAGGCTGCATCTCTGCCGGCAGCTCTTCTGGCAGCTTAGTAACCCACTTCTGCAGCTCACTTAAAGGCATCTCACAGACCTGAGAAAGATTAAGGCCTAACAGCTGCGTGCCCAGAGCCTTCTGCGACAGACGCGTGCCGTGACATTCAGGACAGCGTACGGTTTTTAGAAACTTCTCGACTCTTTTCATGCCGCTCTCATCTTTGACCTTGGAGAGCGCATTCTGTACGGTATACACCGCATTGAAATAGGTAAAATCAAGCTCTCCTGCGACATTGCTGTTTTTGGCCTTATAGAAAATATGCTTTTTCTCCGCCGGTCCATGCAGGACGATCTCCTTTTCCTCAGCCGTCAGATCCCGATAGGGAATATCGGTGCGCACTCCCATCGCGCGGCAGACATCAGTCATCAGAGACCACATCAGACTGTTCCAGGGCGCCACCGCACCTTCATCAATACTCAGTGACTCATCCGGGATCAGAGTCGACTCATCCACGGTTCTCACCATGCCGGTGCCCTGACAGTGAGGACAGGCGCCCTGACTGTTAAAGGCAAACTCCTCAGCAGACGGTCCCATAAATTCTGCCTGGCAGCTAGGACAGATAAGAGGCTTATCCGCTGCCACCGCCAGCGAAGGCGGCACCAGATGACCATTAGGACAGCGATGACAGCCAAGCCTTGAGAACATCAGACGCAGACTGTTCAAGAGCTCACTGCCGGTCCCGAACGTGGAGCGGATGCCTGGTACGCCAGGACGCTGATGCAGGGCCAGGGCTGCCGGCACGTAGCGCACCTCGTCCACATTGGCTCTTGTGCTTTCAGTCAGACGCCTGCGGGTATAGGTGGAAAGTGACTCGAGATAGCGCCGTGAGCCTTCGGCATACAGCACGCCTAAGGCCAAAGAAGATTTACCTGAGCCGGACACTCCGGCAATCCCGACTAGCTTGTGCAGAGGAATATCGACATTGAGATTCTTAAGATTATGAACATGGGCTCCGCGGACCAGCATAGCCTGCGGAGGCTGATTTTTCTTGGGCATAACTCTATATTTTTGCAAAAACTTTTTAAACAGTATAGCGCAAAACTCAGGTAAATTTGAACTGGCCTTAACTGCTACAAGGCAGGATCTGAGCCTAAGGCCAGACCTAAAGAGGTTAATTTTCAGAGCAGGTGATTAAGAGATTTCGGAGAGTACCTGCATAACACTACAAAATATCAAGATAACATTATGATTTATATAATTAAATTTTAAACCACTGTCAAAGTACAGTTATCTTGTGATCTTCATTTCCTTCTTGCACTCATACATTTCCTGATCAGCAAGACGCTCGCTGTCATGAATACTGTAATGCTGGAAGGTTGAGCACAGGGAGTGACCGAAGGCAAAGCTCAGCGGGAACTCCGGCTTTTCAGCAGCGTTGAAGCGATCAACATTTCGGTTAAGGGTAAATTTAACCTGCTGATAGATATTTTCAGGATCCTCGCCAAAGAGCAGCGCCAGAAATTCATCGCCGCCCACCCGATACACTTCACCATTGCTGCCCACCGACTCACGCAGAATCGCCGCCGCATGTTTGATGTATTCATCTCCTGCATTATGTCCTAAGTGATCATTCACCTTTTTCAGATTGTTTAAATCCAGCGACACAATCACAAAGGAGTACTTTTTCTGACCATGCTCTCTGGCTTTAAGCAGTCTCTGAGTCAGAACATTCTCTCTCTCAATGTAGGCAGCCCGGTTTAAAAGACCGGTCAGAGCATCAGTCCTGGCCTGCATCTTATACATGTTGGCAAGCTTTGCTTCCCGATCGCGGCGGATTGACAGCCTCAGGAAGATCACCAGCATAAACACAATAAAGACGAGATAGCTCCAGCGCATCAGTCTGCCCCAGTCCGTCATATGCATGCCGGACTGCGCGTAAATGCCGATGTCAATGATGGCAAAGAGGGACAGCAGCACCATGATCCCCAGCATCAGCGCTGAAAAGCTGGCTTCAGGATTCTGCTTGGTATACTGCACATCCTTGATGAAATAAATGATGGTGATGAGATTATTGACAGCAAGGAGCGGCAGGCTGAAGATAAAGAAGAGCCGGTACATGGAAACATTCATGAAGAAGCAGGCCACGGTCTCCCAGAACAGCAGAATCGCCACTATAACGCCCACTAAGATGGAATAGTGTTTATGCGGATGCCTGGCTGTCGCATCGGTCTGCATAGCCTGAGGAAAGGCCAGAATCAGGATCAGCGCGTACTTGAAGGCATTATAAAGCTCTGGTTTGCCGGTTAAAAACTGGAAAATCTGGGTCTCGATGAGCAGCAGCAGGCCGACGCAGACGGAAAAAGCACCCCAGGAATAAAAGGTGATCCGATCCCGCCTGGTGGTCACCACCGAGAAAAAGGTATAGAGCATTAAGGCGATGCCGAAAAACACAATGATAATGCTCTGCACAAACATCCCGATCCGGGATCTGATGGTGCTGAGCAGGAAATCAGAGGTCTTCTGCACGCGCAGATCCAGTATGAACGCTGAGGCTTCTGCCGGGGTCACCTCTAGGCGCAGTTCATGCTCAAGATCGGGTTTATAGATTGGCACCATCTGCAGCACCAGACCAATATCAGTACCCGTAAGCCCCGCCCCATTCTGCGCAAATTCATACAGCTTGCGGCTGCCGAAATCCTCTGAGTTAAAATATCTGCTGTGCTCCGATGCGGTCGCATAAATTTTTAAATCCAGGCCGCGGCTGTAAAAACAGAGCGAGGAGCCGTCCTGCAGCTCAAGCTGTGGCGGGAACTTATAGCGATAAGTAAAGGTTTTGCCAAGATCTTCTAGAGTAAACTTAACTTTGCTGAGATCTACAGCCTGACCTTCAGCATCCAGCCAGCCTTCATTACACTGAAAATACTCGCTTTCAGCAAAAACAATCTGATCGCCCTCGGCCCGGTAAGCCTGAGTTAGGATAGAACAGATCCAGGTAAAGATAAGAACGCATAACACAACAATTAAGCTGTTCTGTCTAACAATAGCCTTGCCCACTTGCCCTAAGCTCCCTGATATAAGGAATTTTCAGTCAGTATCCAGAGCTGCCGTGCTCTTTAGGATCTGACTCTATAGATTTACACAGACTAAGATCTGTTAAAGCTACTTTGATTTTTCTGACTTAAAAATAATTTTCTGTCGCTTCATTTACAAAACATATCAAATAATGTGATGTTAACTAAGTAGCATAAAAAACAATGCATTCTACTACGAACAAGTTTACTTGGCAAAATATTCAGCTATTATATGAAAACTCTCTAAAAATCTGACGCCACCTAGGGAGCTGCGCGCAGTCTTATCTCAATTCTGACCGACGAGGGCCTTACAGAAAAG
Source organism: Succinivibrio sp. (assembly GCA_024693025.1). Taxonomy (GTDB): domain Bacteria; phylum Pseudomonadota; class Gammaproteobacteria; order Enterobacterales; family Succinivibrionaceae; genus Succinivibrio. Next base: position 13,724 of record JAILLS010000120.1, read on the forward strand.
CTGAGAGTAACCTGACTACTTGGATCTGAGACGCCCCCGCACCGAGGAGCCATTGGCCACCTCTGAGCCCATCTGCGAGGTGACATTATAGGTATTGGCATGACAGATGGCACAGGCCAGAGCATCCGCAGCGTCAGTCTGAGGCAGACCGCTGAGGCTTAAAATCATGCGTACCATATACTGGACCTGCTGCTTGTCGGCTCCGCCTGTACCCACTACCGCCTGTTTGATCTGCATCGGGGTATATTCATAAACCATAAGATCCGACATGGCACCGGCCAGAATGGCACTGGCTCTGGCCTCTGAAAGCTTTACCGTCGACTGGACATTTTTGGATAAGAAGGTCTCTTCAATGGCCATGACATCTGGATGATACTGCTCAATCAGCGAGAGAACCGCCGTGTAGATTACCTTGAGCTTGTCCGCAAGAGCTCCATCCCCCACATGAATGCAGCCGGAGCCCAGATAAACGAGAGAGCCGCGCTGACTCTGTACGAGACCATAGCCGGTGATCCGCGAACCAGGATCGATCCCGAGGACAATCATTTCAGGACCTTGGTTGCCCGCACGGACTGCAGGGCATGGGTTTTGAAGCCTCTCAGCAGCAGTTCGATGACTGCTGAAGTGAAATCGGTCAAAGTTATGGAGGAAATCCCGTCAAGCCCCATCGGCACCACATCGTTGCCAAATTCAAACTTGCCCTGACCATAGCCCTTTTGATCGAGGATCAGCGGCGGACAGAGAATAGACCAGTCCACATCCTTTACCTCGCTCAGCCGCTTATAGGCATTGACGCACAGGCGCAGCCGGTTTTTATCCTGGCTGTTCTCACAGCACAGACAGCTGTCATCCAAAACGATTTTTTCGCGCGACTCATCGCTGTACAGGAAGGCACAGGAGCCTATAAGCAGCAGTTTCTGCGGGGTGTTCTTGAAGATCTCAAGCAGGCGCCAGACGGGCAGCAGCTCACTTGAATAACGCTCGATATGCGGGAAGGAGACACAATCCACAACCACGTGGCAGCCTTCAAAGTCTTCCGGAAGAAGTTCGTTGTAATCCTTAAGCACCAGCGTACCGTTGCCGACCAGATTGTCAGCACTGCGCACCATGCCGACCACATTGATGCCGATTTCCTCGGCCTTAATGACAATTCTGCGCCCTAAGGTGGAATTAGCCCCAACTACTGCAATTTTCACTTTAGTCCTCCGTTTCTTTTACATATGGGGCTAGGCTCAGTACTTTTCAAGCTACTGATTATTCTGACTGTCGTGCAGCAGATCCATCTTGGCTGCGTAATAATCAGGCGTCATATCGACAAAATGCTTATGCGGATTTTCAAAACGCTGCTCTTCTTCCCAGATCTCGGTGCTCAGCTGCATCTTGACATAATCCTGAATCTCTTTGAGCGAAGCAGGCTCAAGCGTGCGCTGTCCGTCTTTGACCACCTGAAGCTGCAGAGGCTTGGCCGTGCAGTTTTCAAAGCAGCGGATCTTCCACGGCTTGTTAGGATCGACATAGCGGAAAGGCTTAGATAAATCAATCTGCTCCCCAATATCGGCAATCAGATCGGCAAAGGCATGGCCTTCCTCATTGAAAATGCGATAAACCGCCTTGCGTCCAGGATTGGTGATCTTCTCTGCCGCCTCTGACAGCTTAATCCGAGGCTTAAAGACGCCGTCTTCCTCTACTGCCGCAAGCTTATACACTCCGCCAAACACCGGATCGCTCTTGGCGGTAATCAGTCTTTCACCCACGCCAAAGGCATCAAAGGTACCACCCTGCTCTAGAATTGAGGTAATGGTATACTCATCGAGGCTGTTGGACGCGATGATCTTGCAGTCCTCAAGTCCCTCGGCATCCAAGACCTTACGGATCTTCTTGGACAGATAGGCTAAGTCACCCGAGTCAATTCTCACGCCCTTGAGGCGCTCGCCCATAGGCTCGAGCACCTCTTTGGCAACCGCTATGGCGTGAGGCAGGCCCTGCCTCATCACATCGTAGGTATCAATCAGGAACTGACAGTTATGCGGATAGGCTTTGGCGTATTCTCTGAAGGCAGTAACCTCATCCTTAAAGAACATCACCCAGCTGTGAGCCATGGTACCGGTCACCGGAATATCAAACTCCTTGCCGGCGAGCACTGTAGCGGTAGAAGCCGCTCCGCCAATATAGGCGGCACGTGCACCATAGACCGCTGCATCCATATTGTGGGCTCTGCGTGCGCCAAAGTCTGCAACACCACGCCCTTTAGCTGAACGCACAATGCGTCTTGCCTTGGTGGCAATCAGGGACTGATGGTTGAACTGAGCCAGCAGTGCCGTTTCAATCAGCTGAGCATCAATCAGCGGTGCTACCACGGTAATAATCGGCTCATAAGGATACATCACGGTGCCTTCTCTGAAGGCATACACATCACCGCGGAAATGATAATCCTTAAGATAGGTTAAAAAGTCTTCACTGAAGATCTGCAGGCTTCTGAAATATGCCAAATCTGACTCATCGAAATGCAGATTGGTAACATAGTCGATGATCTGTTCAAGTCCGGCGAAGATCGCAAAACCGCCTCCATCTGGATTTCTCCGGTAGAAAGCATCAAATACCACTCTGGTATCAGCAATTTTGCTCGAGAAATAACCATTGGCCATGGTCATTTCATAGAGATCCATCATCATGCTGAGATTGCGCGTATCATACTGTGACATAAGTTTTTCCTGCAGTGAACGAATTTTATCCATCTTAATCACTACTCGTAACTTTGGCAATGAGCAAAAGCTTTTTCTTGAAAAACTTAGGATCTTGTTCTCAAGTTCAGCAACTTGAGACTGTATTGAGCTAAAAAATAAGCCCCTGGCAGGCTCCTGCTGCCATGAAGATTTTATACTAAGGAAGCTAAGGCCTCTGCCTTGTGCGCTTGCCACAGCAGAGCTTTAAGCGGTAATATGAATAGTCTAATAATTTCTTACATGTCTCGCCGATAAATTCAACTTAGCGGTGAGATGTTGGCGAGATTTGTACAGCATTGATTAAATCTGAGGATTAAGCACAGAGCTGAAGTGATCTGTTTTTTTGAGCTAAAGAGGCTCACAGAGAAGCTTTACAACAGGTAAGACTCAGGAATACAAAGATTGTGCGGGCATCAAGTGGTGCTGGTAGCAAGAATCGAACTTGCGACCTCCTGATTAC
>JAILLS010000067.1 GCA_024693025.1 Succinivibrio sp.
AAAGCTGTCCTTGATCTTGGCCGATTCGGTCCGAGGCTTGATGCGCTGCTCTGCCAGAATCAGGATCTGAGACATGGAGAACAGGCCGATGAGCGCACAGGTGGTATCAATGCCGTTATACAGCGTACTCATCCCAAACATGAAGCGCTCTACACCATCCATCGGATCCATGCCGATAGTCGAGATCAAAAGTCCGATAAGTCCTGAAATCAGACCTTTTATCATGGATTTTGAAGATACTCCCGCGATGATGGTAAGTCCAAACAGGGAGAGCCAGAAATATTCAGGGCTTTTGAACTGCATGGCAAGGCTTGCAAGGAGCGGGGAGAAGAAATAGAGGGAGATACAGCTGAGCAGACCGCCGGCAAAGGATGCTACGCAGGCGACTGTTAAGGCTTTGGCCGCTTTGCCGCGGATTGTGAGCTGATAGCCTTCAATGGCGGTGGCCGCAGAGGCTGGAGTGCCTGGCGTATGGACTAAAATTGCCGAGACGGAGCCACCGAAGATCGCGCCGCAGTAGATGCCGCCTAAGACAATGAGTCCGGTCGCAGGACTCATGCCAAAGGTGATCGGGAGCAGCAGAGCCACACCCATCGCAGCGGAAAGACCGGGCAGGAAACCGATGCAGATGCCTAAGGCAGTCGCTAAAATCATGGCCAGCAGGTTGAGAGGAGTGACCGCGGCGTAAAACCCCTGCGCGATTAAATCAATGGTATCCATGTTTGACTCTGATGTATTAAATTATTATCAAATAAAAATTTTATGTCTGATGCTAAATCAGCCTTATTCTAACAGTATTCCCAGCGGGAGGGGGACTTTCAGGAACAAGGTAAATGCCCCATAAATTACCAAACTTATAAAGATCACGGTCAGGGCAGCCTGATGCAGCGGCACCTTCAGATACCACAGCACGAGGCACAGGAAAAAGAAGCCAGATATATAGAAGCCTACAAGATAGATCCCGACAAAGAAGAGCAGGCAGGCACCTATAATGAAGGTAAACTGCGCGGGGATAAAATCGGCAAAAATCTGAGGTAAATCGTTAATTAGTCCTGCTTTCTGGGCTTTTATGACATTTTTCAGCAAAAACAGAGTATTGAGTAGGCCTAATGCAATGATCAGACAGAGAGGATAGGTTTGCGTTTCTGGGGGTAATTCTTTGAGAAAATAGCCGAAAAACAGGCAAATTGCATAAACAAAGATTACAACACCGATATCTGATTTATTCATATACAAAAGTGCCGAACTAAATTCGGCACTACTCTCAGGTTAAGATAATGACAATAGCCTAGTATAACTGAGAAATTTCTTCCTTGCAGAATTTCTCCTGTTTGGAAATCAACTCTCCAAATGCAACATTATCCATAAAATCAAGCTCAAGTCCAGCCTTCTCATGGGCTTCCTGAACAGCCTTGTCAGACATGACCTTCTTGAAGGTATCCACATAGAACTTGACTACGTCATCAGGGGTACCGGCAGGCAGAACCAGACCACGTGCAGAGCCGTACCATTTGTCATAATAGCCCAGCTCTTTAAGGGTTGGCACATCAGGCAGGTTCTTCAGACGCTCTTCTGAGAACACACCTAAGACGCGCAGCTCTGGCTTGTCACCCTTGATTAAAGGAGCCACATCAGCCACCTTGGCGCAGCTGAAGTTTACTTCCTTCTGGCGTAAGGCCAGCAGCTGATCAGCGGTGCCGCCATATGGAATGGCCTTATATTTAAAGTCTGCAGACTTGGCAAGCAACTGTGCTGCAGTGTGGTTGGAGGCCTTGACACCGTTGGTTGAGCAGCGCAGATTAGGGTCTTTGACGGCGGCTGCGACTAAATCCTTTAAGGTCTTGTAAGGGCTGTCTGCATTGACGACTACTACTGAGGTTTCAGTCAGATGATTGCAGACCGGAATCACATCCTTCACTGAAAATGGGGCATTGTTCAGGGTGGCGAGGGTTGTAAAGGTTGGCAGGTTTATAAAGCCAATGGTCTGTCCATCAGGTTTGGCCTTGATTAAGGCAGTCCAGCCAATCTTGCCGTCAGCTCCCGGCAGATTATTGATGACGAGCGGCTGACCGATAAATTTTTCAGCCATTGAAGACAATACTCTGGCTCCGGTATCAGTTCCAGAACCTGCCTTGTAGGCCACAATTACCTTAACTTCACTGCTAGGCTCCCATGCTGCAGCTTGAAACATAAATCCGCCGACTGCTATGGCACAGAGTAATTTAGATAATTTCTTCATTTATGCATGATCCTCATAGAAAACACAGTATCTAAAACTAATCAGTAATTAGTTTTAACTAATTCTAGCAAAGAATTGTAAAAAAAGCCGAAGATGGTAGCCGCTACGTGGCTTTTGTAGCAGTTTTAGGGAATTTGTCTTGAAAAATGCTAACTAACCCACATTAAATATTTTCTTTTTCCTCTTTGGCATGATCTGGATCCTCCTGCAGATTGTTCTTTTCCAGAAACTTGTCAAAGACGCCGCATAACTGTCTGAACTGTTCTAAAACCTCAAGCAGGAGCATCAGAAAGCGCAGATCTCCCTCCGGGGCAAGATTCTTGCTGACATAGGTGGTGCTGAACTTGGAAATCAGCTTTAAACAGTTGTTTTTCCGGTCAAGATATTTTTTGCGCTCTTCCTTGGTGCTGCTGATGAAGGAATTGACCGCCAGACGTGCGGTACTGGCACATTCAGTGCAGATCTGGTTGAGTTTGGTGCGCATTTCGGGCAGAAATGACACCTGGAAATTGGAATTAGCCCGGTTGAAGTGCTTGACCAGGGTATTGATGAGGTAGGCACATTCAATGACATTAGCCGAGGCAATCAGACATTTGTTCATTTTTTTGCGCTGTTTGGCTGATTCAAAGTTGATCCCGGCCAGATAGTCGCTGATTTTATCGGAGATTTCCCGAATGCGGGCGCGCATTTCCGTGGTGCTCGGATTCTGCAGCGGGGTATAGGCGATACTATGTTCAAGATTGCCGAACATCTGCTGCAGAAAGTCACCGAGACTTAGAATTTCACGCACGGCATTGCTTAAGGCCAGATTAGGGTCAATATAGGCTGTCTTATCAAGATGTTTGGGCTGATTAGGATCCTGTTCAACCGCAGGTCTTGGCAGCAGCTGATAAAGCAGCCTGGAGAGCAGCCCCACGCAGGGCCAAAGCAGCAGACAGACCATGGCGTTGAAGATCACATGGAACCAGATGACAAATTCCGACAGGGCAAAGGGTTCAACCAGCCTTTTAATATCTATCAGGGAGAGCAGGAGCAGAATGATGACGGCAATCGTCAGCTTGCACAGTGTATTGCCTACCATAACGCGGATGGCGCTGCGTCCCTGTTTGAGTGCCCCGATGATTTCCAGAATACAGGAGCCGATATTGCTGCCTATCACCACGGCAACCGCCCCCAGGGGATCGATGGCTCCTGAGCCGCAGAGCACCGAGGTCAAAAGCACCGCAGCCAGACTTGAATAGCAGATCACGGCGAGGGCAGCGCCTAAAATCAGGGCAAAGGTCGGCTCCTTGGTTAAAGAGGTCAGCAGCATAGCGGTCAGATCTGCCTGTTTGACTGATTCTACGGTCTGTACAATCAGGGACAGGGCCAGAAGAATGATGCCAAGACCCAGCATAATCCCGCCCAGATTGATGAGGCGATCGCGTTCGGATGGACCTAAATAGAAAAAAGCACCCAGACAGAGCAGCAGGGGGGAGAGCAGAGAGAGATCATAGGTCAGCACACGCGCCATAATTGCAGTGCCGAGATCCGCTCCCAGCATAATAGTCAGAGCAATCCCTAAACTGAGCAGATTCTTTTTGAGAAAGGAGGACACCAAAAGCGAGGTAGCAGTACTGCTCTGCACCAGCATGGTGGTAAACAGTCCCACCAGGATTGCCTTGAACTTTGAATTCAGGACCGAGCGCAGCACATTGCCGATAGAAGTACCGCAGGTCTGCAGTACAGATTTTTTGGTAAGCGCGACCCCAAATGCCAGTAAGGCGATGGCACTGAAAAGATTGAGAAGAAAAACCATATAATTTTTAGTCCTTAAAAAGGTGATTATGGACGTTTTCTAGTCAAATAGAGTCTGTTTTCCCTTTAAATCAGGAGCTCTGACCGCTTTATACTCTACTTCTAAAACCTTGTCATGTTCCGTACGGGTAAACTTATAGTGCTGCTGCATGGCATCCAGGTTTGGATACTTAGTCAAGGCCAGATCCAGAATCAGCTTTGCCATGGTTTTGATATCGACCGCCACGGTACCCTGCATCTTATGATTGCGGATCGCCTCAAGTGCTTCTGGCAGCCCGGTCCAGCCAAAGACCGGAATGGCCTTACGTTTGCTGTAGCCAAGATTAAAGCCGTATTCATTCAGCGCCTTGATCGCACCTAAAGCCATGGCATCACAGTTGCTGATGATCAGCTCAATAGGACCGGTACCCCGAATTTTCAGCACATTGCTCATATGTTTCTGCGCGATCTCAAAGTTGAAATCCGCGTTATATTCATCAATGATGCGATACTCGATGCCATGATCTCTTAAGGCCTTTAAAATAGCGCGGCATCTGATATCGGTGGCATAATGCATGGCCTGCCCTTTAAGCAGCATAATACTGTAGATGTTATCATTGTTTTTATCCGCTTCAGGATGATCTTTTAGATAATTGGCGATCATCTCTCCCTGTGCATATCCGGACTCTTCAGCTGAGACTCCCACATACCAGGTCTTTTTATAGCTCTGCAGCACATAATCCTGAGGTTTGCGATTATAGAAGACCAGAGGGGTGTCATGACGGCGGACATATTCTATGACCCGTTCGGCATCTGCCACATAGACTAAATTCATGGCTACAGGAGTTTTAGGATCATAATTGTCCTGGAACTGATGGCTCTGCGTTGCAATATTGCTTTTAGCATCCAGAAGATTGACGGAAATCTGTTCAGCATGAGCTGAAGAAAGGAGATTGTCAGTTAAATATTGAAGGTACCAGTCATTTAGATCATAGACGAAATTGTTTAGATCAAAGCGTTCCGCCTGAGCCATGGCACTGAAGCCTAGGCCCGCAGAAACTAAACAGACGCAGATAAAATGCTGAAAATTCATGAGAGTCCCCTGTCAATATCATACCATCTTACTGTAAACTCAGGGGATCATTCTTTGATATAGTTTATGTTTTTAAGGATTAAAACAAATTCTGATCCGATTTTAACTATCAGATCAGAATCTAACTCTGCCTGAAAGGAGAAAATTTCAATTAGCTGGCATAACGGCAGTTATATTGAACTAACTGATTGATTATCCATTCAGAAGTTACTGGACCTTGTATGGTAGCAAGCAAAACCGTAGAGAGCGTATCACTCCCGCCAGAGGCATGAAAGGTATTGTATTTCAATTCGGTTTTCTTATGTTTGTACGTAAATACTTCTTCATTGTCACGATCAAACAATAATTCCAAAACGGAATCACGATCAATGTTGGCTGACTGAGCTATTACCTTAGTTAGTCCTCTAATCATAAATGATGCTCCTTTTTTTGTTTGATATGTTTTGCTGTGTTCTTACATACAAGATGCAGTCTTTTTTATAATTTTATATATACAGTATATATAATTTGAAAAAATTTGTTTTGATCAAGATCGACTTTTTGAGCAAATAAACTAAATATTTTCGGATAAAAAGCTGTTATATAAAAAATTACTTGTACAAAATGCTTACATACAAGATGGGGATATTATAGATCAAAAATTGTATTTTTTTGCGAAAAAATTGAGTGATATTTACTAAAGTTCTAAATATGAAACAGATAGATTTATATGCCTGGGTTTGATTTTGATCTGCTAAAAGAGTTAGCTAAGGCTAAGAACTAGATAAAATTCCATTTTTTAGGGTGATCACCTATTATAAAAACATAATTTATTAAATTATACAGATATCATAATATATGCTTAATGCTCAAAGCTTAATATATAACAATTAACTATATTTTAGTATATGGTTTAGACTGCCTAGATCTTGTTAGCGTGACACATGGGCATTTTACTTTTGATATACATCTGACTTAGGATAATTGCTGTTGCATTTGGATACACTTTTATTAGTCTTATCTTATTTTTTTACTTATAATCCATTCAGTTAACCTGGCCAAGTTTTAATCTGCTAATTTTATTTGATCAGAATCAAGTTTTTTTGAAGCTTTTTTTGAATTTTCGTGACGTCACGACTATGATACGTAATATAGTGTGAGGTATGAATATGGCTATGACAGATGCACAGCGTCAGCAGAAAAGACGCGCCAAACTTAAACAGCAGGCCCAGCAGGCACGCTTTGATCCCTATCCCTATATCGGACAGGCAGTCTGTGAGCTAGCTCAGGCAGGAGAGCTTGAGCAGAGCCTATGCGCCAGTATTCAGGCTAGGGCAGTTGAATTATTCACTCAAAAACAACAGGATTCTTCTGATGGACCTGCCAATCAGGTTCTGATGCAGCGTTATTTTTCTACATTAATTTCAAGTGTGTTTTCTAAACAGGAGTAGGCAATGGCAGTTGATGATTTTGATCAGGACTTAAGTCCGATTATGGCATTAGCCACACAAGAGGATCTGGATCCGCTTGTTGGCTATATTCTCAAGGCTGAACTTACCGAAGGTCTGACTTCTAATGCTGACTACAAGGAATATTTTCCTGACCATACCAAATATCGCGATCTGATTGAGAAGGAGATCAGGGCTTTTGGCGGGAATTCCTTTTTAAATGTCTTCAGAGTTTCAGGACCTTCCTATCGTGAAATCGTAATGGATGTGGCTGATAAATTCGAGGTGCGCTATCCTAAGGACGGGGCTATTGAGAACATCGAAGAGCTCATCCTCCTGCGTATTGCAGGTCAGGCTTATGACAAGATGTCAGATGCTGAAAAGGAGGAATTTCTCCGGACTCTGGGCGTGGGCAGTCTGAGCAAAGCTCTGCCCAAATCTCTGCCGGTTGCGGCTATTCAGGCGGCTATTCAGGCTTCAGGGGCTTCTGCGCTGAATCTGACTTTAATGGTGGCTAATGCAGTCTCAAGAGCGCTGCTTGGACATGGACTTTCTTTTGCGGCAAACGCTTCATTAAGCCGGGTATTTTCGATTTTTTCAGGACCTATAGGCTGGGTGATCACCGGAGTGTGGACTCTTCTGGATCTGGCCGGACCTGCCTATCGGGTGACAATTCCGTGTGTCATTCATATCGCGATGCTAAGACGCAAGCTTTCCATGCGCATCTGTCCTAAGTGCGGAGCCAGGTTTACTGGCACCCAGAAATTCTGTTCAGAATGCGGCGCTAAATTGCCTGAGGAATTTGGCGTGGCGGCAGAGCAGACTGAAGTTTCTGAGCAGACTCAGCAGTAAGTCCTTGAAGCAGCCTCTTTCTTTCCTATAATAGGGACAGGAGAGGCTATTTTGAGGATTTGGCATGCAGATCTGGTGCACTGTACTTGTGATCTTAACCTTAAGCTGTTTGCTTGCCGTGTTTCTGGTCTGAGGACGGGGCTGTATCGCCTGCGGTTATATAGTGCAGGCTCTGGAGGGTGGCATCAACCAGCTTGTCAAAATGCGTGAAGACCCGATCGGTCATATTCAGATGAATGAGCTGAATAAGCCCGCCAATAAAAATTCCAATCTGATCTGCTGCAAGATCAATCAGTAAATCCTCCGGAAGCTGCTTTTTATTCACTGCATTCCTCAGTGCATTGCAGATGTTTTCCTTATGTAACTGACAGATCTTATAGAGGCCTGTGTAATTGGGATTCTGCGGTTCAGTCATCAGGATGCGTTCGATGAGCGTGAACATAGCAGAGGAGAAGAATTCTCGGTTGTTATGCTCAGCATGGGCTAACAAAAAAGCCCGCAGTTTTCCCAGCGGATCCTCTTCCTTAGGATTGCCTGCCTTGAGCAATTTAAGACTGAGCTTCTGATTTAAATCAAGACTGACGCAGAGCTTATCGAGCAGATCGATTTTATCCTTGAAATGCCAGTAGATGGCACCCCTGGTGATCCCCGCGGCAGTAGCAATATCAGACAGACTGGTTTCATCATAGCCTTGTTTGGCAAACAATTTTAAAGCAGTCTTAAGGATTAGTTTGCGGGTTTGTTCAGCTTGTTTAGGAGTGCTTCTGGCCATCTGAATTGCTTACCTTATTTTAAATAGCTGGCGAAAATTTTTATTATTGTATCAGTCTTATGCTTAATAGTGTGAGCAAATAGAGTAAGAAAAAGCATAATTTTCAGCTGAAAGCTTAAACCGTAGTGGATGTTGCGTTCTGAATCTGATTTAAGCCCAGCTTCAGAGCTGATATATTGGATGGCAGTGCAAAAGCATCACAGGCAGATAGTAAGCAGTTTTCCTGACCGGCTATGACGAGAGAGGGTTGCGTAAAAAAATCTAGGCTGACTCTAAGATTAAAGTTAAAATAGAGGCATACAGAGAAATTAAGCATCTGACTGAGGCATAAGAAGAACACTAATGTTGCTTGATAAATTATGGTATGAGAAGCAGTGCAGTTTAAGCAAACTGCTGCTCGCTATTCCTCTTGCTCCGCTGAGTCTTATTTTTGGTACGGCTGCAAGGTTGCGCCGCATTTTATATGCAAGAGGTATACTGCACAGTTCTGCTCCTCTTGTGCCGGTGGTCGTGGTGGGAGGCATTACGGTAGGTGGCAGCGGCAAGACTCCGCTGTGCCGCTCACTGGTGCATTATCTGTATACTCAAGGCTTTAAACCCGGTATTGTCTCGCGGGGCTACAAGGGACATTCTCAGCATTATCCTCTGCTCGTACAAGAAGACAGCAATCCTTTAGAGTGCGGGGATGAACCTTTACTGCTCAAGCGCTCATTAAAGCAGGAGGCTGTGGTGGTTGTGGATCCTGTAAGGACCCGGGGCGCTGAATATCTGAAAACACTCGGTGTAGACCTCATTGTAACCGATGACGGGATGCAGCATTATGCTCTGCAGCGTGATGTGGAGATCTGTGTGTTAGATGCTTCGAGAATGCTTGGCAACAGGAGACTGCTGCCCTTAGGTCCTCTGCGGGAAGGGGCCTGGCGCCTAAAAACAGTGGATGCCGTAGTCAGCAATGGGGCGACCCTGGTTGACCACAATAATTTTTCCATGCGGCTCATCCCGCAGCCGCCGCACACCCTCGATCCTGACAGTACCGCTACGCTGCAGCGTGGCACCGAGGTCTATGCTCTGGCCGGAATTGGTAATCCTGAGCGCTTTTATCAGACTGTGGAGGATCTGGGGCTTAAGATCGTCAAGAAAATCAGTGTGGCAGATCATGCCAAGCTAAGCGACAGCGAGCTTGCGGCCTATACTCAGCGTTATCCTGTGGTCATGACTTCCAAAGATGCCATAAAATATTCTGCGCAGCAGGTGCATAATGTTTTTGTGATTGAAGTCAATGCGGAGCTTACCTCAAGCTTTTATGACTGTGTGTTAAGTAAGATCAGAAATTCTAAGAATAAGATTTCAAAACGGGCAGAGCAGCAGAAGGCGGCCCAAGGTTAACTGAAAATACAGACCATGCTAATAGCATAAGGAACAAAGATGTCTAATTATATTGTTGCAATTCCAGCGCGTTATGCGTCTACCAGACTGCCTGGCAAGCCCCTGGCTGATATCAATGGGGTACCCATGATCAGGAGAGTATGTGAGCAGGCGCTGCGCTCTAAGGCACAGCAGATTGTGGCCTGCGTCGATGATGAACGGGTCAGTGCCGTGCTTGAAGGTATTGCGGCTACTGTCTGCATGACTTCTAAGGAATGCAAATGCGGTACTGACAGAATTGCCGAGATGATTAAGCTCAGACAGATCTCCGAAGATACCATCGTGGTTAATGTGCAGGGCGATGAGCCGCTGATTAACCCTCAGCATATTGATCAGGTGGCTGAGCTCCTGGTTTCTTCAGGCTGTGATATGGCCACCTTGTGTTCTAAGATTGACAACATTCAGGATGTCTTTGATCCTAACTGCGTGAAGGTAGTCTTTGACAAGCAGGGTCGGGCCCTGTATTTCAGCCGAGCTCCGATCCCGTTTGAGCGTGGCAATTTCGATAAGGGAGCTAAGACAGAAAGCCTGCAGTTCCCTCACTATCATCACATCGGCATTTATGCCTATAAGGCAGGAACCGTGCTTAAGTACACCAGCATGGCGCAGCCTGAAATAGAAAGATGTGAGTCCTTAGAGCAGTTAAGACTGATGTACAACGGCATGAGCATCGCAGTCGGTGTGACCGAGACTCCTCCTGAGACAGGCGTGGATACCCAGGCTGATCTGATGAGAGTCAATGCAATTCTCAAGCATCAGGAGTAGTCAGCTAAGACTGCATAAGATCATATACGGCACAATATGACTGTATATGATCTTTTTTCTTCAAAAATTGCGCTTCTTTTTTAAAGATATATATAACCCTGCCGTTAAATAAGATATAACAATAAAAATATATTCAGCTAAACGTCCTAGAGAGAGAAACTATGTCTTTATATATAAGCAACATAGCTTCGTTGCGCGCAACTAATGATTTGCGTAAGCAAACCAAAGCCCTTGATACGGTATATCAAAGGCTTTCATCAGGTTTGCGGATAAATTCTTCTAAGGACGATCCTGCCGGTTTACAGATTTCTAACCGTTTAACTGCTGAAATCAATGGCTATACTCAGGCAAACCGTAATGCAAATGATGGGATTGCCGTAGCTCAGACTGCCGATGGTGCTCTGGAAGAAATCTCGAATATGCTGCAGAGAGTCAGAACTCTGGCGGTGCAGTCAGCCAACGGCACCAATACTTCCGATGACAGAAAATCCATTAATGTTGAGTGCAAGGCATTGTGCGAGGAGATCACCCGCATTGCCAATCAGACCACATATGCCGGAGCAACTCTGCTCAATGGGGCTGGTAAGGCTACGATGCTTGATGCCAATGGCAAGCTTACTTTGCATATTGGTGCCAATGCTCATGATACGATCAAAATTCAGGGACTGGAGGCTGGGTTTACCTTATCCAAGATAGCGGCTACCGCAGGGGTGAATGTCGGTTCTGAAGGCCTGCTGACGGACAACGGGGTGGTGCGCTTCGGACTTTCTACTGCCTCCTCAGCCGAACAGGTTATCGGTATGGTGGATAAATTCATTCAGGCGGTAGATTCCTCACGCGGAGATCTGGGGGCGACGATTAACCGCCTGGAATCTGTAATCAATGTGAACACGGTAACCAGCACCAATCTCTCCGATGCGCGTTCGCGCATCAGAGATACTGATTATGCTGAGGAAGCCTCCAATCTTACGATGCATCAGATCCTGCAGCAGGTTGCGGCATCGATGCTGCAACGGGTCAATCAGAATAAAAGCTTTATTCTGCAGCTGCTGCAAGGTTAACTTGTCTAAGGTAATGCGGCAGGGCTGCCTTGTGAGCATGAACCTGCCAACCTATCAGAGCTGATGCGGCTTAATCTGTCAAGAGAGCTATAAATATACAATGCGCGGTTCTCCACAGGTAAATGCAGAGAGAGCTGTAAGAGGTTTGAAAGATATTCTTTACTTTACGGTAGTTAAGCCATCTGTAGGGAGCTTGCCAGTAATCAGATAGCTTATTGGTTCTCTCACAGCTTAATCCCAGCAGAAAGGTTATACAGGTCAGTAAAAACAAAAGGCGAGGATAAACCTCGCCTAATGCTTTAATTAAACAATAATTATTTCTTCTTGCTGTTTACAGCATCTTTCAGGCTCTGTCCGGCCTTGAATGCAGCAACTTTAGAAGCAGGGATCTGAATTGGCTCGCCGGTGGCAGGGTTCTTGCCATTACGAGCTGCGCGCTTGCGCACTTCAAATGTACCAAAACCAATTAACTGAATTGATTCACCTTTCTTTAAGGTGGCTGTTGCTACTTCCATAAATGCTTTAATGGTTGCAGCTGTTGCTACTTTAGACTGTTTTGTTTTTTTAGCAATAGCGTCTACAAGTTCTGTCTTGTTCATGCTGTGATTCCTTTCGTTAAAAAAAAGTACTTAAGTCCTGTACTCCTACGGGACTACTGCATTTTTATCACAGTTCCTCAGAAAAACCGCATGATTAAGCGATTTATGTGATTAAGGTCAAATAAAATCCCCTTACAAAGGGGAAATAAGCTTAATTGTGATGCTCAGATGCCCTTTGTAAGGGCTCTTGAGAGTAATCATTCGCTCAAATTGTGAATTTAGCTATGGAATAGGGCCTTTAGCTAAAATTTAATTACTATTTAATTTAATAATTTCAATCTGTTGCTTTAATTTTTTAACCTTGCGCTGAGACTGTTTTGCTGGAGCGGAGTCGCTGTCTCCTGGTTTTGAGAGTCTGATGAGAAGTTCTCATGCTGCACAACTTGAGAGAATGTGGCAGTAAATGTCTTGTGAAGTTATGGTTGAGGAGCTTTGAACAAGCATAAACCGCGTACACTCGTGCGCGGTTTAGACTGAAAATTGCTTTCTTAGAGAAACCAGATTCTGGTTTAGCGGGCGCGGAAGGTGATTCTGCCTTTGGTTAAATCATAGGGAGTAATCTGGACGGTGACTTTATCACCTGTCAGAATACGAATATAGTTCTTGCGCATTTTCCCGGAAATATGAGCAAGTACCTCATGGTCATTTTCAAGCTTGACCCTAAAGGTAGTATTAGGTAACGTTTCAATCACGGTACCCTGCATTTCAATACTTTCTTCTTTTGCCATATATGTTGTCAACTTAAACTGTGGTTAAAAGATCTCTCTAAAAAAATGAGATCTGGCTCTAAAAAAGCGTGCTAATTATAACGCTAAAAATCTCAAATACCAAGATAAGTTCAAAATTTTCTGTCTGGTTTTTGCAGAGCAGATTTTAGAGTGACCAGGTTTCATTAACGGTGCATCCTTACATCTGCCTGCTTTTAAGATAATTTCATAAAATTAGAGTAATTGTACGGTCAATCAGTAGGTTTTTCGAAGCTGTTCAGGATAAATATTTAGGCAAATTTATTAGACAAGTTTGACCTTGCGCAATTTTTCCAAATGTTTTTGTGCGTCACTGCCTACAAAAAAGATAATAAGATAGATCTTTTTGTTGATCTCTATAAAATAGAGGATGGATATTTATGATTATTGTTTCCTCCACCATTATTTAAGGACACAGGCATGTCATTTCATAGGGTTGTTGTAACAGGTCTTGGTATTGTTTCAAGTATCGGAGTTGGGGCCAAGGCAGTATTGGATGCTTTGCTGGCTGGAAAGTCCGGCCTTGTAGCGGAGCCTAACTTCATAGCAAAACAGATGCGTTCTCAAGTCGCAGGTATGGTCAATCTCGATTTTAAGGATTATATAGACAGGCGCGATCTGCGTTTCATGGGAGATGCCGCGGCATATGCATATATAGCTATGAAAGAGGCGATTGCCCAGGCTGGCCTTGAAGAAAAAGATATTTCGAATGACCGCACTGGTTTAATCGTTGGTTCCGGAGGTGGAGACACCAAGACGATCGTTGAAGCGGCAGATATTCTGCGTGAAAAGGGCGTCAAGAAGATTGGTCCTTATGCTGTCCCAAAGGCGATGAGCTCGACCACCTCAGCATCTCTGTCTACTGCCTTTAAGATTAAGGGGGTCTCCTTTTCAGTCAGCTCTGCCTGCTCGACCTCAGCCCACTGTATTGAACTGGCCTGCAATGAGATTATGCTGGGCAAGCATGACCTGATGTTTGCAGGAGGTGCAGAGGCTGCAGACTGGACTATTGCCAGCCTGTTTGATGCGTTAGGAGCCATGTCTAAAAACTTCAATGATACTCCTGCTACCGCCTCAAGACCTTATGATGTGGCCCGCGACGGCTTTGTCATCGGAGCAGGCGGAGGAATTCTGGTGCTGGAATCACTCGAGCATGCCAAGGAGCGTGGGGCTACGATTCTCGCCGAGGTGCTGGGCTATGGAGCCTCCTCGGACGGTTATGACATGGTCGCACCGTCAGGTGAGGGAGCCGTACGCTGCATGAAGCAGGCTCTTGAATCCTGCTCAAAACCTATCGACTATATCAATACCCATGGTACTTCCACGGTTTTAGGCGATATTAAGGAGTTGGAAGCTATTGCCACTGTCTTCGGGGATAAGCGTCCGCCGATCTCTTCAACCAAGTCCATGACCGGACATGCCCTGGGCGCCGCAGGCGTAAATGAGGCAATCTTCTCTCTGCTGATGCTGCAGAATGATTTTATCGCTCCGTCCATTAATATCGAAAAACTGGACGAAGCATGTCAAGGTTTTGATATTGTGGCTAATACTGCCCGCCATTGTCATCTTGATACGGTGATGAGCAACAGTTTTGGCTTCGGTGGCACCAATGCTTCCTTAATTCTAGGTCGTTTCAGTGAGTGATAAGCTGCGTCTCGATAAAGCGGTAGCCCACAATTATGATGTCTCAAGGACTGTGGCTGCTGCTTTGATCAGACAGGGACGGATCCGCGTCAATGATGAGATTATTACGGATGCCGCCACCAAGATTCTGCTCACAGATACCATAGCCTTTGATGAGTATGAGCAGCAGGCAGAGCAGGGCTTTGCCAAGCGCTATTTCATGCTCAATAAGCCTGCTGGCATGGTGTGTGCGGACAGGGATCGCGATCTGCCTATAGTCCTGAATTTATTCTATGAACAGAACCATGCCGAGCAGCTGCACTGCGTCGGCAGACTTGATCAGGATACTACCGGTCTTCTGATAGTGACCGATGATGGTGATTTTATTCATAAGGTTACCTCGCCTAAACAGCAGATCCCTAAGGTGTATCAGGCGTCTGTAGCTTTGCCGCTTAAAGAACATGATATCGTGCTCTTTGCGCGCGGGCTTAAACACCCTGACGAAAAGAAGCGCTATGCACCGGCCCAGCTTGAACTGCTCTCAGAGCGTCAGGCGCAGGTTACCGTGACCGAGGGGCGTTATCATGAAGTCAAACGCCTGTTTGAGTGTATTGATAATCAGGTGCTGGAGCTAAAGCGCGTGCAGATTGGTTTATTACGCCTTGATGAGGATTTAGAGGAAGGAGAATATCGTCCGCTGAGTGCTCAGGAGGTTCAGCTGATTATGCAGGACAACGCCTAGCCAGACAGGTATCTGCTGTACGCAGTCACAGAAAAAAAGGTGACCATGCTAACTAGTCTGCGGTCACCTTTTTGGCAGAAAGCCTATTCGATACTGGTGAAGATATCTTTGAACTTGTCTAAGCGATCGCGTTTAGCTCTGCTCTCGACAGTCGGATTATCGTTGATAATCTTAATGGTGTTCTTATCCTGCAGGCCTTTAGGAGCAGGCACATCATCACGGACACTGCGGCGATGCAGCTTTTCAGCGATAATGGTCTGAGCTTCCTTGCTGGTCATGACGTCGAGGAATTTCTGAGCATTCTTAAGATTTTTAGCTCCCTTAATGATGTAGACACCATCCGGTTTGGAGATCACGCCTTCCTTCATGTAAACGATGGAGATTGGAGCGCCGTCTGCCACATACTTGGCACCGCCTTCTTCAAAGGTCAGACCTACAGTATATTCACCGTCAGCTACGCCCTTATAGACGGCAGAGGATCCACCTAACAGCTTGCCATCAAGATTGGCGCAGAATTTTTCCACATAATCCCATCCTTTTTCCGGATCGCCTTTGCCCATGGCGTAGAGCATATTGATCAGATGTTCATAGGCGGATGAAGATTTGCTTGGATCTGCCATGGCTATTCTGCCCTTGAGTTCTGGATTGAGCAGATCCTCATAGCCTTCAATCTTGACGTCACCGATCAGCTTGGTATTGATCATGATGACGCTTGGAATATCAGTAAAGCGAGTCATGAACCCTTCTTTATTTTTAAAGGCTTCCTGCACATGGTCTTCATTGACGGTCTGATATTTGTCAAACAAGGATGCCTTAGGTTTAATGCTGCCTAAAGAACCAGTCCACAGCACATCTCCCAATGGATTGGCTTTTTCAGACTCGATTCTCTTGAGCAGTTCACCGGTTCCGGCTGCTACCAGTTCCACCTTGACGCCGGTCTCTTTTTCATAAAGATCGACTAAAGGCTGAGTGAAGGACAATGGGGCCGGGCAGTATACCACGACTTTTTCGGCTGCCTGAGCAGGAGCCATGCTGAGTGCAGCGGCTGTAACCAGAGCAGCGGTCATTAGACTCATTTTTAGTTTTAGCTTCATTTATATCTCCTTATGAGTGGAAAAGAAAACTTTACAGTGTGACATTACGTTTACCTGAGATCTTAAAGAAGATCATCATGACGATTACGGTTGACAGCGTCAGGATCGTGGAGAGAGCTGCAGCAGTACCGTAACGGGCCCGGATCACTTCGGTATAGATGGCCACCGACATGGTTTTGGTGCCGCCTGTATACAGAATGATGGAAGCTGACAGCTCGTTGATGGCCGTGATCCAGGACAGGATGGCACCTGACATCACGCCTGGCAGCATCATAATGGCCGTGATCTTGAAGAAGGTCTTGAGGGGAGATGCTCCCAGACTGATCGAGGCTTCCTCCAGCGATGGGCTGAGCTGATAGAGAATGGCAGAGCTGGAGCGCAGGGTATAAGGCAGACGTCTTATCACCATGGCGATGATAATGATGACGGCTGTACCTGAGAGTACCAGCGGTCCTTCATTGAAGGCCAGCAGCAGGGTAATACCCAGCACAGAGCCTGGAATGATATAAGGGAACATGGACAGAGTATCAATGATATTGGTCAGCCAGCTCTTCTTGCGGGTGGTCAGATATGCGATAGTCATGCCCAGGAAGATGATAGCTACCATAGCCAAGGTCGAATACACATAGGTATTGGTAATCGCTCCTCCTAACGAATCCAGCATGTTGCGGTAACTGGTCAGAGAGAAGCCCGGCAGGAAGATGGAATCGTTGGTATTCAGGAAAGAGGTATAGATCACCACGATCTGAGGGATCATGGAGAGCAGGACCACCAGATAGATGCAGGCATGCATGATGACATTTTTGATGCCATGCAGCTGAGTGACCGGGATCGGACGCAACGAACTCATGGTAAAGGATCTGCGTTCCACAATGAATTTCTGAATCATGAAGATGGTCGAGGTAATGATCACCATGATCGCGGCAATAGCTGCCGCAAAGTTGGCCTGATCGCCAACCTCACTGATAAATTCAGAATAAACCATGACCGGCAGTACATTAAAGCCTTCACCGATGAGCATCGGGGTACCGAAATCAGCCATGGCATTCATAAAGACCATGAGAGCACCAGCGAGGATGGTAGGGGTGATCAGCGGGATCACCACTGTTACCACCTTTTTAATTCCGCTGCAGCCCAGACTCTCGGCCGCCTCGATTAAGGCACAGTCGATCTTTTTCATCGCTCCTGACACGTAAAGATAGATAAACGGATAGAGCTTGAGGGTCAGAACGATCAGAATGCCGGCAAAGCCGTAAATAGAGGGAAAATTGATACCCAAATCAGCCAGATATTTGGTGACAATACCGTTACGGCCTGCAATCAGGATCCAGGAATAGGCTCCGATGAAGGGAGGTGACAGCAGGGAGATCACAATGCAGATTTCAACGGCGGCTTTGAACTTAATCGTATACAGCGACATAAAATACGCAAGCGCGGTACCGATAATGATGGCCAGGATGGTCACGCAGGTGGTCACCGAAAAACTGTTATAGATGGTTCTATAATAGTATTTGCGTGTAAAGAAACGCGTAAAGTGATCAAAAGTCCACTCCTGAGTGTCAGGATCCTGAAAGGCACTGACAAACAGTGAGAACAGCGGATAAACCAGGAACAAGCCGAAGACTATGATGGAGAGCAGGGTGATGCTTTTCCAGAAGTCCCAGTGAAAACTACTGCTCATGACGCGTTGCTCCCTTCATTAAACTGTGAGAACCATCAGCGCTAAACACATTGATTTTGCTGACTCTAGGCTGCAGTATAATTTCCTGATTAACTTCCAGAATTTCTTCGGCATGTCCGGAATCCTGAGTAAATTCAAGGGATGGCTGATTAGGCAGGATTAAACTGTCTTCAAACTGCAGCTCATAGTTTATATATTTACCTAAAAACACCTTGTTGCTGACCTTGCAGTGCAGCCCGTCAGTGCCGGAGCGCAGGGCAAATTCTTCTGGGCGGATGGCCACCACGACCTCCATGCCGTCAGCAGCTTCATCATTGAGATTGTCCATGAGCAGACTGAAGCCGTCTTTGAAGACCACGGCTGTCCCCTCTGCATGCTTGCGGATGGTGGCATGGAACAGGTTAGAGTGGCCTATAAAGGTTGACACAAAGACGTTATAAGGTCTGGTATAAATGGTATGCGGTGAGGCAGTCTGCTGGATCTGGCCCTCTTTCATGACAGCGATCCGGTCAGAGATGGACAGCGCCTCTTCCTGATCGTGCGTCACATAGACCGTAGTGATGCCGACATGCTTTTGCACCTGCCGAATCGCAGAGCGCATTTCAACACGCAGTTTGGCATCCAGGTTGGAGAGAGGCTCATCCATAAGCAGCACGCTTGGATGAATCACAATGGCACGTGCCAGAGCCACACGCTGCTGCTGACCGCCTGACAGTCTTTCCGGCAGCCGATCCTGATACTGACTGATCTGCACTACCTCCAGAATTTTGTCGACGCGCTGCTTCATTTCAGCTTTAGGTATTTTGCGCAGCTTCAGTCCATATTCAACGTTTTCTCTGACTGTCATATGCGGGAAGATGGCATAACTCTGGAAAACCATACCGATATTGCGTTCATGAGCAGGAATGTCGTTGATTACCTCATTATTGAAGCTGATGCTTCCGGCTTCAATGCTGTTAAAACCTGCGATCATGCGTAAAAAAGTAGTTTTACCACAGCCTGATGGTCCTAATAAAGTAAAGAATTCACCATCTTTAATGTGTTCATTAAGATTAGGTATGATGACATTCTCGCCATACTTCTTAACGACATTATTGGCATGGATTTCCACGCTCATATTGGTCTCCTTGTGCTGTATGTTTAGCTATTTGACTGTTATTGTTAGAATTTAATTATATTATTCTAGGCTATGAATCTAGCATAATAATTTTTTTTGTAAAAAAAATAATAGTAGATCACAGAGTTATTGTAAGACTGATGACAGACAGCAGGTCTTTACTCAGCAGTTAACGAAGCAACAGAATAAATGTGATAACAATCACACTTAGAAGTCTGATATAATGTGCGCAAAAGGTAAAAGAAGGTTAATAAAAATGGCACAAGGTATTAATAAAGTATTTCTTATCGGTAATTTAGGTGCCGATCCTCAGGTTCATCAAAGCAGTAATGGTATAGTTGTTTCTTTTAGTTTAGCGGTTAGTGAAAGAGCACGTAATGCTCAGACAGGAAACTGGACCGATATAACTGAGTGGGTAAGATGTGTGGCTTTTGGCAAGCTTGCTGAGACTATGCAGCGCTATCTGCATAAGGGCTCTCCAGTATATCTCGAAGGCAAGCTGCGCTCCTCATCCTATGAAAAGGACGGACAAAAGCTGACTTCTACGGATGTGGTGGTCGATGGTATGAATATGCTCGGCGGCGGTCAGAATAACGGCGGACAGGGCGGTTACAACCAGGGCGGCTATGGTCAGAATAACTATGGTCAGGGAGGAGCTTACGGCAATGCCAATAATGGCAATGCCTATGGCGGCTCTCAGCCTGATCAGAATTATTACGGCAATGGAAACTTCTAGCTTAAAGCTACAGCACTTGAAACAAAGTGCTGTTTTTTTTATAGATTTTCTTCTAAAGCCTGCTTGATTTTCTCAATTGCTGATTCTTCATCTTCGCCTTCACAGCTGACTTCAATTTCTTCTCCGCAGCGGATACCCAAACCTAACAGAGCAAAGATGCCGTTTTTTAAAGAAACAGTGGAGCCTTTCGCTGAAATACTGATCTGGGATTTAAACCCACTTGCAGCCTGAATGATTCTGCCTGCAGGCCGTGCATGTACACCGTCTTTATCCTTGATCGTATACTTTAGCTGTTGCATTGCTAATCCTTTATCTAATAAATGCTGTGAATGTAATTGCTTCAACTAGTTAGATTTGATAGCAATGCGATTGCGCAGCTTCTGTCCTGATTTAAATGTTGTAACTCGACGAGGGGTGATCGTCACCTCTTCTCCGGTCTTAGGATTACGGCCAGGTCGAGCATTTTTTAGTTTTAATTCAAAATTGCCAAAACCGGTCAGTTTGACAATTTCACCTCGCTCTAAAGTAGCAGCAATGGTCTCAAAAAAATTATCGACGAGCTCCTGAGCTAAAAACTTACTGAGCGACTGTTTAATGATTAATCTTTCTGCAATTTCAGCACGAGTTAGGGTCATAGGCTAATTTCTCTAATAAAATTAAAAGGCTAGATGTAACACCTAAATTCAGGCTTTCTACTTGATTATAAGTCTCAAAATAGAAATAGATTGTTTTTTTAAGGATCAAACTTTAATATTGTGATCTTTGTTTGTTTTTTAAAATCAATTGTTTTCAGCTAAATCTCACCCTTGTTACGTGGCACTGTACAGAATTTTGAAAGGAGCATGTTTCCTGTATTAAGGCTACCTGCTACGGGAATTGGAACTTATCAGGTTTAACATTACAGTGCAGCCTGAGTTTGACGGTTCACCTGACATCAGAAGCTGCCATGGCAGAGGTTAGATGTCAATCAGCCACTCTGCTACGGTTTTTTGTGAGTTGTGCAACTTAAAGAACATTTAACTTCATGTTTTAATATACATTTTTATGCTACTCTGATATACTTCTGTAGGATAGTCTAAACTGCAACTGTTGCTGATTTAACTTATTGTTTATAAAAGTAAACTTTTGATAGCAAAGCCTGCGAGGCATTGAGATGGCATTAAAAATTGCCCTTTATGGTTATGATTCTGATATCGGCAAACTGATTATTGAGACTCTGGATGAGGGTGGTCTTGAGTTTGCGGATTTTTTCCCTTTATCTCCTCTAACAGGAGAATATGATGCTGTTACCATCGGCAAACAGAATTATTTTGTACAGAATGTCAACGAGTTCGATTTTGCCAAGGCTGATGTGGCTTTCTTTATTACCACTCCGGATGAGACTCAGCGTCTTGCTGACAAGGCAAGGCAGAGCGGCTGCATCGTGATTGACAACTCTCATCTCTATTCGGGTAACAATAGCATTCCGGTGATCCTGCCTGAAGTAAATGGACTTGATATACAAAAAGCAGTAGAGACCCGTCTGGTGGTTCCTGCCACCAGCCTTAGTTCCATGCTGTGTCTGACTTTAAAACCGCTTCAGGATGCCTATGGACTGAGTAAGGTGACGGCCACGGCTTTACTGTCTGTGTCCGAACATGGTCGGGTCGGTACGGAGGCTTTAGCTCGAGAGACCACGCTGCTGCTCAATGGCATGGCACCAGAGCATTACGGATTTCCTGAGCAGCTTGCCTTTAATCTGCATACTCGCGTAGGTGAGATGCTTGAGGACGGTTACTCAGAACGAGAGAATATCACAAAGAATGAAGTGCAGAAGCTGCTAGGTGGTTTTGAGCGCGGGTTTGATGTGACCTGTCTGTTAGCTCCGGTCTTTTACGGTCATACCGTGGTGGTTAATGTTGAGCTTGAGGATAAGGCAACTGTCCAAGAGCTGTGCGAGACTTTTGGAGACTATCCTGAATATCTGTCGCTCAAGCCCAACGATGAGCTGTTAACCCCAGTGACCCATGTGATTAATGAGCGGAATATTTTAGTCAATCGGGTAAGACAGGTAGGCAAAAGCGGCAAATCTTTCACTTATGTAGCAATGCTGGACAATACTCGTCGAGGGGAAGCTATCTCCTGTGTCAAGATAGCTAAATTGTTTGGCGAGAAGTTGTAATAATTTGCATGTTTTTTGCATGAAATCTAAAAATAACGATCGGTACAATTTTTCGACGGTAGTTTTTAGATAGAATATGGCGCAGAGGTATACATGTACGGGCTAAAGAAAACATTGCTGCTTGCGACACTTCTAGGGTCGCTGCAGGTTATGGCTGCTCCTGAAGATGGTACATTTACCATTGAGATCAGAGGGCCTGATGAAGCGCCGGCAGCCCCGGCCGCTACTCAACGTACCAGAAGACGTCAGGCTCCTGCACGTGCCAATCCCGTAGATGCCACGCAATCCACTGCTACATCGACTGTAGTGGTGCAGCCTACTCAGCCTGTGGCTCCGGCTCAGCCTGTGGCTCCTGCTCAGACCATAGCTCCAGCACAGACTGCAGTACCAGCTCAGCCAGTAGCTCCAGTTCAGACGGTTGTTCCGGTTCAGCAAACCGTTGCTCCGGCACAGACCATCGTGCCAACCCAAGCGCCTGCACCGGTTCAGACTGCTGCGGCTCCTGTTAATCCTCCGGCTGCCGTTCAGACTGCGGCACCTGCTGCTCCTGCGCCTCAGGCCGCGCGTGCGCCTGCAACCAATGCTGGTAGGAGATATGTGGTACAGCCTACCGATACCATATGGTCTATTGCCAATCGTTATCTGCCCGCGGATAAGTCAGTCAATGAATTTCAGATTGTTGCGTCTATTTACCGTAACAATCCTAGCGCCTTTGATGGCGGCGATGTGAACAAGCTGCTGCGTGACAGCATCCTGATGATTCCTTCTAATCGGGAAATGGCCAGAGAAGCAACTGACACAGGCAGTAATCTGTTAA
The DNA here is from genome assembly GCA_024693025.1 of Succinivibrio sp. GTDB lineage: Bacteria > Pseudomonadota > Gammaproteobacteria > Enterobacterales > Succinivibrionaceae > Succinivibrio. Next base: position 22,727 of record JAILLS010000067.1, read on the forward strand.
GACGTGGTGTAATCAGACTGCCTCCTCTGCCGGTAATGGAGGCTGAAAGGCCAGCTGTAGAAACCAGTCAGAGCATAAATCCTAATTACAAGGCAGTTGAGACTCAGCTGCGCGAGATGAATGAGCGCAGGGCAGAAGATAATTCGCCGCTTAAAACAGCACCAGAGCCGCAGGCACCAGCCCAGCCTAAAAACAAGCCGGCCTTGGCTATTAATCCTGAGTTAGAAAAGCAATCTCAGGCTCTGATGGCGAGTAATCCGAAATTCAATCCGATTGATGTGCACGCCATGCATACCATGCTCGAGGAGACAAAACGAGCTATTGATCTGAAGACGCGCGATATCGATAAAAAGCTAGTCGATGCCATCGATCACATGAAGAAGGGTACTTTAGCTACGGCTCAGTCTGCCTCAGAAGATGTAGCCAAGCTTGCTCAGCAATATGACGGAATCATTTCAGGTATTCAGCAGAGCGTATCAGATCTGCGCGGTACGGTCTCAAAGCTGATGCAGGAAAATGACCGTATGCGCGAAATGCTGCTGGCCAATGATGAAAAAATTGAAGATCTGCAGATGCAGTTAGCTAATTTCAATCCTGAGACAGAAGAGAATTTCCAGCAGCCGATTATGCTGATCCTTTTAGGTGTTGGTCTTCTGACCATGCTCCTGTTAGGTTTATTTGTCTTCTTCAAGATTAAGAACCGTAAACGCCATGAGAATCTCGGTGATGATTTCGCCTTTGATGAATCATTAGATTCTAATGACAAATTATTGTCGGATTCACTGGATTCAGATGGATTGCTCTCAGGAAATGTCTCAATTTCAGACGATGAGCAAAATAGTGAAAACGAGGCAAAGGACAAAGATCAGCCTACTAAAGAACCAGATGATCCAGGATCAATTGAAAATGTCAGGACCGAGGCTACTCCTTCTGCAGCAGAAAAAGCTGAAGAGAAAGCTGATGAAATGTCAGAGGAAGAGCGTAAGGCTCAGGAAGAATGGGATAAGGCAGCTGCAGCCGCTGAAGCTCCAGCTGAAGCTGCTGCTGATGCTGACGCCGACAAGGCTGCTCTGGATGAATGGAATAATGCCTTAAATGAGCAGCAGGCTAATGAGGAAAAACAGGTTGATGTAGCGGAGGATACGGCTGCTGAAGACGCCTCGGCCGATGCCTGGGCAGCGGCTCTGAACGAGCAGGCTGCAGCAGAAAATGGTGAAGCTAAAAAAGATGAAGATGCCGCAGCTGATGCCTGGGCAGCGGCTCTGAATGAACAGGCAGCAGCAGAAAACGGTGAAGCTAAAAAAGATGAAGATGCCGCAGCTGATGCCTGGGCAGCGGCTCTGAATGAACAGGCAGCAGCTGAAAAGGGGGAAGCTAAGGCTGAAGAGTCAGGCACTGCTGACGATTGGGCTGCTGCGCTGAATGAACAGGCTGCGGCAGAGAAGCAACCGCCTGACCAAGAAAAAAGTGATGCAGATGCCTGGGCAGAGGCATTAAATGAGCAGAAGGCGGCAGAACAGGCTCCTAAACAGGAGACTCCGCCACCGTCGTCGGCAGAACAGTCTGCTGCCGATGAATGGGCTGCAGCTCTAGCTCAGCAATCAGCCCAAGAGGGGACCAGCGCACCTGCTGAAGAGGAAGCTCTGAAGCAAGCTATGCAGCAAGGGGCTAACAGCCCAAAAAATAATGCACCTGCCACAGCAGAACTGGTCGGAGAGGCTGGTGCATTAGAAGATTCTGACCCTGATTTAAGTGGAAAATCAGTAGATGATGCTTTAAATTCTCTTGCCACTGAAGAGAACAATCAGACCACTGAGTCTGCTGCACCAGATGTTGAGCAAACGACAATCGAGCCTGAAGCTGCAGGTTCTGAGGATGCAGCAGATCTTGAAGCCATGATGGCAGAGGCTGCACCGACAGCCGAGCCTGAAGCTGCAGGTTCTGAGGATGCGGCAGATCTTGAAGCCATGATGGCAGAGGCTGCACCGGCAGCCGAGCCTGAAGTTGCAGGTTCTGAGGATGCGGCAGATCTTGAAGCGATGATGGCAGAGGCTGCACCGGCAGCCGAGCCTGAAGTTGCAGGTTCTGAGGATGCGGCAGATCGTGAAGCA
>JAILLS010000127.1 GCA_024693025.1 Succinivibrio sp.
ATGCCGGGCGCACGCTATCACAACTTCAAGGATTTTCTGAACTTCCCGTCAGTCAGCGGTGAGAATCTTGAGAATATTCCGCTCTCCCCGATCCGCTCGGCTGCCTTTGATCTGGCAGTTACCCCCTTTGATGCCATCAAGCACGGTGATATTCTTTTATATTATCCTTACTATGGTTTTGATTATTTTACAGAATTCTTAAGACAGGCCTCCTATGATCCTAAGGTGGTCAGCATCAGAATCAATATTTATCGCGTAGCCTCGCACAGCCGCGTGATCAATTCCCTGATTGACGCAGCCAACAACGGCAAGAATGTCACGGTAGTAGTTGAGCTTAAAGCCCGCTTTGATGAGGCTAACAATATCAAATGGGCCTCACGGCTTACTGAAGCAGGAGTTAAAGTGCTCTTTGGTCTGCCGACGCTTAAAATTCACAGCAAGCTCTGTCTGATTACCCGCCGTGAGGGACCAGGATATGTGCGCTACGCGCATATCGGTACCGGTAATTTCAATGAAAAAACCGCCAAGATCTATACTGACTTTGCACTCTTTACAGTCCATCCTGAAATTACCCGCGAGGTGCGTTCTGTCTTTGAGTTCATTGAATACCCTTATACGCGCCCGTCCTTCAAGCATCTGATGGTCTCCCCTATCAATGCCCGCGAACAGCTCAACTTTATGATTGAGCGTGAAATCAAAAATGCCAGACAGGGACTTGAGGCCTATATCCACCTCAAGGTCAACAATCTTGTCGATGTTAAACTCATCAATAAGCTCTATGCGGCAAGTCAGGCAGGCGTCAAAATCAGGGCCATCGTGCGCGGCATGTGTGCGCTGATCCCCGGAGTCAAGGATCTCTCGGAAAATATCTACATCACCTCCATTGTTGATATGTACCTTGAGCATCCGCGCGTCATGCTGTTCTGCAATGGCGGCAATGAAGAACTCTACATCTCTTCTGCTGACTGGATGACCCGCAATCTTGACTACCGCATCGAGGTCGGCACCCGTGTGGTCAGTCCGGAGCTGAAAAAACGCATCAAGGAGATCCTCCGTCTGCAGGAAAGTGACAACCGCAAGGCGCGCATCATTGACTGCGAGCAGAGCAATGTCTATGTACCTACAGAGCCCGGCGATGAGCTCATCCGCAGTCAGGTCGCCATTCACTCCTATCTGGAAAAGATCGAGGCTGCCTGGGCTCAATCCTATCAGGCCAGTGAAAATTCATCTGATGAATTTTACCAATCACTGAGTGATGACAGCTTTGACGATCTCCCTTAAAGCTCTGCTGCAGACAAGCTCACATACCGCCCTAAGCCTTTTGGCTTAGGGAACTTAAGGATTCCGCACAGGCTTAGTCTTTACGCTCAAACCTAGTGCTGTGCCTATGTCTAGCCTATAGAGCGGCTGATAATCTGCTGGTTACAGCTAAAGATTTAGACCAATTTTAGGTAGTAAATAGACAGGCTAAGATAAAATTTCAGGCAGTTTTAGGAATTTCACAAACGATTTAGAGATCTGATGTATTTTTTGATCCCCTTCACAGCAAAAAATCTAGTTTTTCCTACAATAGATACACTTGCCTAAAGGCTTAGACAAGTGGTTTATGGCGATTTCTTTTTAAAAATTAAAGGTACTTAAGTATGGCTATTCAGGTTGTTGTTACAGATTGCGATCACGCTAACATGAATGAAGAAGATGCAGTTTTCAAGAAAAACGGTATCGAATGGAAATTAGAGCAGTGTCAGACCGAAGATGATTTGATTGCCAAGTGCAAAGGCGCTATCGCCTGTGTTAATCAGTATGCAAGATTTACCGAAAAGGTTTTCTCTGCCCTGCCTGATCTCAAAATGATCGTGCGTTACGGCGTAGGTGTAGACAATGTCGACCTTGAAGCTGCCACCAGACATGGCGTGCAGGTGTGCAACGTACCTGATTACGGTACCTTCGAAGTAGCAGATCAGGCTTTAGCTTTAATGATGGCCTGCACCCGCAAGGTTTGTGCTGCCAATCAGCAGGTACACGAAGGCGGCTGGGACTATGCCGTCACAATTCCGGTACAGAGACTGTCAACCCTCACTGTAGGTGTCTTAGGTTTAGGCCGTATCGGTCAGGCTTTTGCCAAGCGCGTACACGCACTTGACTGCAAGGTGATTGGCTATGATATCTATACCGATCAGGTCAAAAAGGATCCTTCCCTGTCCTTCATTGAATTGGTTTCTCTTGAAGAGCTGCTCAGCAAGTCTGATGTCATCTCCCTGCACTGCGGTCTGAGCAAGGACAATCAGCAGATGTTCAACAAGAACACCTTCGCTAAGATGAAGAAAGGCTCCATCCTCATCAATGTGGCCCGCGGCGGTCTGGTCAATGAGGCTGATCTTGCTGAAGCCCTCAAGAGCGGTCAGCTTAGCATGGCCGGCATCGACGTAGCAGTTAAAGAGCCAATGGATAAGGATAATCCTCTGCGCTCTCTGCCAAATGCCGTGGTAACTCCACATATGGCCTGGTACTCAGTACAGGCAGCTTCTGATCTGAAGACCAAGGCTGCAGAAGAGGCTGTCCGCGGTGTTAAGGGTGAAGCCCCACGCTGCCCTGTTAACAAGCTCTAAGCTCATGCTTTAAAGCGAAACCTCTGCTTTAGCAGAGGTTTTTTTTGCCTTGGACATCTCAGCCGAGGCAGGACTGAAAGAATGATGGTGCAGTTTTTTGACTGCAGCTTAGGCTGAAGTCTAAAAGCCTGTTTAGGAATTGAGCTTAAGCTGCTTTTGGGCGGCATCCTGCGCCTTGAAAGCCATCTCCATGGCTTTGCGGTTATGAATAATATGCAAGAGCATGGCATCCTGAGCCGAGACCGGATCATGATGACTAATCGCATCGACCAGGTTCTGATGATCCTCTATGGTTTCCGTACGCAGTACAGAGCCTGTCACATTGATGAACAGACCGATGGCATTGAAGATAATAGGCTCAATCTTTGGCATCACGCTGTTGCCGCTGATCATGCAGATCGTGGCATGGAAGCGGGCATCGCTCTCATGATGGGGTTTGCCTGCATGAATAAGCTCTTCAACTGCAACTGCCGCTTCACGTAGCTCATTGACCTGTGATTCAGTGGCGGTCAGAGCTGCCATTGCACAGATATGCGGCTCAATCATCCGTCTGAACTCGAGCAGATCCGCTGCAAGCTTGCGTTTATCCTTAATGAAAGTAAAACCCAAGGGATCATCAGGAATGCCCAGCTTATCTGAGACATAAATACCTGAGCCATGCCTGACCACCAGGATATTTCTGGATGCGAGCATCCGTACCGCCTCACGCAGCGTAGAACGCCCTACCTTGAAGATCTCGCAGAGAGTTTTCTCATTATCAAGCTTCTCGCCCTTCTCCAGTCCCTTATCAACAATATGCTTAATGATAAGATCTGCCGCTAACTCCGATAAGGAGCGGTTACTATTGGCATTTTCAGCCCTGAGATTTATCTGCTGCATAAAGTTACATCCTAACTATCTAAGCCTTAAGAGATCTGATCATACTCTGAGCTAATCTTACGCTTAAATCCCTGCTGCTCAAAGTTTAAACCCTTATGAGGTAAAACGTTTTGCTCAAGTTAGCCTGCTGTTTTTTAAAGGATCATTGCAGACTTATGCCGAGTTTAGAACGCAAGAGAACTCAGACACTATTGTGCCATACATATTTTTTGATCAGATCACTTTTTTGTCAAATAAGCGCTTTAAAAAAAATGTTACGGTTCACATATTTAAAGAAAAAATTATGTTACGGATAACAGATCATTGAAATTAAAGTATTTTTAAAAAACCTACGCGGAGATGTGATCTCCATCAACATTTTTAAAGGTGATCTGATAACTTTTGCTATCTAGCTCTCATTTTTCTCGCTCTTCACATGCAAAATCCGCAAAGACCTCTAAAATAAACCATGAGCTTAACGTGAGCTACACGAAGCTTCCTTATACAGACTATTGGAGATACAAATATGAAATTTACCAAAATGTTAGGTACCGCTGTTGCTGTCGCTGTTGTAGTAGGTTCTATTTCCTCTGCTTCTGCTGCTGACACTGTGACCCTGCGTTTTGCAAACGTAACCAACCAGCCTTCCATTGATGCTGCCGAAGTCTTAATGGACGTCGCTAAGAAAGAATCAAATGGCCGTCTTGTAATCAAACACTTCCCTAATAACATGTTAGGTGATGACCGTACTGTAACCGAGTCCATGATCTTAGGTGACATCGACATGGTACAGACTCAGCCATCAGTGTTAGCTTCCATGATCCCAGACCTCTATGTATGGGATGCTCCTTTCCTCTTTGACAAGATTGAGGATGCCTGGAAATGCTTAGACGGTGAATTAGGTCAGAAGATCAACTCTCAGGTAGAGCGCAAGGGCTTAGTTGCTTTAGCCGCCTTAGAGAATGGTTATCGTAACTACACCAACAGCAAGGTTCCAGTACGTGTTCCTAGCGATGTTAAGGGCCAGAAGCTGCGCGTGATGGAAACCGACCTGCAGATCGCCATGTGGAAGAACTGGGGTGCTAACCCAACTCCAATGGCCTTCACCGAAGTTATCTCTGCTCTGCAGCAGGGTACCATCGATGCTCAGGAAAACCCACTTTCCATTATCGATTCCAACAAACTCTATGAGGTACAGCACTATATTTCCTTAACTGGTCACCTCTTCTCCCCACATATTCTCTATATCAACAAAGAGAAATATGAGTCATTTGATCCAGAGATCAAGGCTGCTTTTGACAAGGCTGTAGCTGCCTATCAGACTGCACAGCGCGCCCGCGCCAATGAGCTCAATGCTCTGTCCGTAGGCAAGTTCAAGCAGGCCGGCTGCGAAGTTATCGAAGTTACCGATGCTGAGCGTGCTGAGTGGCGTAAAGTTGCCGTCGACGGTGGTGTGTATGACATGGTTCGCAAGAAGATGGAACACCCAGAATACCTCGACAAGATCCTCAAGAAAGAATATTAATTCATACCTTTGAGAACAGAAAGGCGGCGGTTGCCGCCTTTTTTGAATAAGCCCCAGAATTTCACAAGGATCCCTGTATGAAATTACTTCAATGGCTCGACGAAAAGCTGGAGATGACCATCTGTATTACCCTGATGTCTATCCTGTCCGTCGTACTCGCTATTCAGGTGTTCTTCCGCTATGTGATGGGTGATTCCCTATCCTGGTCTGAAGAACTTTCCCGTTATATGTTCGTCTGGCTCGTCTATATCGGTATTGCTTATGGCTGCAAGGTGATGCGCCATATCAAGATCGATGCCGGTCTGTATCTGTTCCCGAAAAACGCCCGTAAATATGTAGTGATCATCGGTGACATCATTTTCTTATGCTTTGCTCTGGTCATCGTCTACTATGCTTATGGTCTGGTGGTCAAACAGATCAAGATTGGCCAGCTCTCTCCTGCCATGCAGATCCCGATGTGGATCGTTTATGCCGCCCCAATGGTAGGCTTCGCCTTAACTGCTATCCGTCAGCTTCAGACCATTATCTTCCGCGTCAAACACTTAGGTGACGAGGAAAAAGAGCCTGAAATTGATCTGAAAAATCTGTAAGGAGACACCATGGTAGCTGCATTACTCTTTGGACTTTTAGCAGTCCTCCTGATTTTAAACGTGCCGGTCGGTATCGCTCTGGGTATTTCCACCATGGGTACCCTGCTGTTTGCCGAAACCATGAGTCTGACCTCCATTCCTCAGGCTCTGGTAACCTCCTGCGACTCATTCCCGATCCTGGCCATTCCATTATTCATTCTGTCTGGTGACTTGATGAGTGCCGGCGGTGTGTCAACCCGTATTTTAAATGTCTGTAACGTGTTCTTCGGACGCATCACCGGTGGTATCGCCATCGTGACCGTGCTCGTGTGCATGTTCTTTGCCGCCGTGTCAGGCTCAGGTCCTGCCACCGTAGCAGCTGTAGGCACCATGGTGGTTCCAACCATGTTAAAGCTCGGCTATGACAAACCGTTCGTGCTCGCTCTGGTTGCTACCGCTGGTTCGATTGGTGTGATTATTCCTCCTTCGATCCCGATGGTGATCTACGGTGTGTCCACCGGCGCCTCCGTAACCTCCCTGTTCATGGGCGGTTTCTTCCCAGGCCTGCTCATCGGTGCCGCCCTCATCACCTACTGTTACATCCACTGCAAACGCCGTGGCTTTAAGGGCACCGCCGACGCCTTCTCAGGCAAGATAGCCCGTGAAGCTCTCTGGGATGCCAAATGGGCACTGATAAACCCAATCATTATCTTAGGCGGTATCTATGCCGGTATCTTCACTCCAACTGAAGCTGCTGCAGTTGCTGCCATGTACGCCTTTGTCTGCGGCGCTTTCCTGCACCGTGAGCTGACTTTGAAGAAATTCCTCAAGGCAATTTCCACTTCCTGCTCCACCACGGCTACCACCATGGTGATCTTAGGCTGTGCTACCGCCTTCTGTAAGGTAATTACCATGGAGCAGATCCCTCAGATGATTACTGAAGGACTCATTTCCATCACCAGCAACAAGGTTATCCTGCTGCTGCTGATCAATGGTCTGCTGCTCATCATCGGCTGCTTTATGGATACAACACCTGCCATTCTGATTATGGCTCCGATCCTCCTGCCTGTAGCACAAGCTATCGGTGTCGATCCGATCCATTTCGGTCTGATCATGGTTGCCAACTTAGCCATCGGCTTTATTACTCCGCCATTGGGCATCAATTTGTTCGTGGCCTCGCGTATTGCCGATTCGAAGATGGAGGTTATCTTGAAGGGTATTACCCCATTCATCCTCACCATGTTAGGCTGCTTAATGCTGATCA
>JAILLS010000034.1 GCA_024693025.1 Succinivibrio sp.
GACCGAACCAACAAACTGGGATGTCTGCGCCGTCAGTGCCGTGCCGGCCGCAATCTACAGCGAGAGTCTCAATCTTGATGTTATCGGCATTGCCAACGATGAATCTGTCTCCAATGATATCCTGGTGAGAGCTGACAGCAAAATTATTGACGAACACGACTGGAACATGGATTTTCCTGATGCCAAGGGCTCCCCGGATACCATCAGAGATAAAACCTATTTTATCCGCAAGGATACCTCTTCCTTCTATACTTTTTTATGCTGGCTGGAAATCTTTGGTCTGACCTTAAACGAAGTCAATTATGTAGATGCCCTGCCTTCTGATGCCGTCAATAAATTATACGAAAACAAGGGTGAAGGTGCGGCCATGTGGTCTCCGCATTCCTTTGATGCCCAGCGTCTGGGCTACGTGGAAGTAGCCAATGCTGAACAGGTTGGCGCGTATGTGCCGATGATCTTTATTGCTGATCGCGAATTTGCGACGCATAACAAGCCCCTGATAGCCAAGTTCCTTGCCATGTATCTGCGCGCAGTTGAGGTGCAAAAGAACGATCTGGAGAGCCTGGTCAAGCCATATCAGGATTTTCTGCGCAAATACTCCGGTAAAAAATATGATGCGGAGTTCTGCAGATATGATCTGCAGAAGCATCCGGTTTACTCTATCGACAGACAGCTTGCGGCTTTTACAAACCGAGGCAATCGTCCAAGCGCCATGGAGAAGCTCAAACGCAAGCTCTTAAACAAGTTTACTCTTATCTCACTTGATTTAGGCGAGCCTAAGAACTATATGGCCAATTCCTATGATTTAAATCCTACGGATGCCTATCTGAAGGAAGCCAAACGCTTCATCGCCAATTAACCCAAAAGTTAGGTTATTCCGAATTTCTGTGGAAATGCTCTGATTCAATATAACAATATTCATCAGAGCATTGTTATGTTAGCAGCATGGTATCTGCCGGCAATCACTAAGGTTGATATTCCCTGTCAGCAGAAAGAATCCTGACCGGTTTAACAGGCTATAACCTTCTTCGCGGCCATGGGTGAGCTGAGACCTGGCAAGCCTAATTCTGATAGTGCTAATCACCAGCCGACCGTAGTTGTACACCATATGAAACAGGTCATAAACTACCTTGGCATTAGGACAGAACCCTGCCTGCGTGCAGGGATTTTTTTACTCGTCAAGCTTTAAAGCCTTGAGCTTGCGCCATAGGGAGGTACGTGAGATCCCGCTGAGCGCGGCAATTTCCTTAAGGCTGTGCTGCCTGAGCATATAGCTAAAATACTTATATTCAAGTTCGGCAAAGCTCAGATCCGGACGCCACAGCTCTCCTTCACTCCCGACAGTTCCGCCCTGCTGCTCACTGCTATCGGAGAGCAGACCCTGCAGGGCCTCGAGTCTCACCTGCGGCCCGTAAAATGACACCGCCTCAGCCACATTGCGCAGCTCCCGTACATTGCCGGGCCAGCGATAGGCAAGCAGTACCTGCTCAACCTCAGGCTCAAGGGACAGCTCCTCACGGTTTAAATTAAGAAAGTCAGCCACAAAGGTTTTAAACAGCAGCAGAATGTCGGTGCCGCGTTCGCGCAGCGGCGGAATATTCAGTCTGAGCACGTTGAGACGGTAGTAAAGATCATAGCGAAACTTACCCTCCTCGCACAGAGGCAGGATCTGACGGTTGCTTGCACAGATGATGCGCAGATCCAGAGGGATCAGGCGATCATCGCCAATGCGCATGACCTCACGCTCCTGAATCACCCTTAAAAACTGGCTCTGTACCTCAAGCGGGATCTCGGTCACCTCATCTAAAAAGATGGTACCGCCCTGCGCCAGTTCAAACAGACCTTTCTTGCCGGAACGGCGCGCTCCGGTGAAAGCACCTTCAACATAGCCAAACAGTTCTGAGGCCACCAGCCCCTGCGGCAGCGAGGCGCAGTTGACTGACACAAAAGGCTTGTTGCTGCGCGGAGAGGCATTGTGAATGCTCTGCGCAAAGCCTTCCTTGCCGGCCCCGGTCTCACCAAAGAGCATCACGGTGGAATCTGAATCGGCAAAGCGTCTGGCTAAGGCCACAGTCTGCGCCATCAGATCTGAGGAATACTGTATATCCTTAAAGGTGTGCCGCGCATAGAGTCCCTTTTTATAGGCAGCCACCTTCATATTCTTGGCTGTCTCCTCAATCTGCGTGCTGTCCTGCAGAATTACGAGATTATCGCCATCTGACTTTAAGGGTACATCGCGCATCAGCATCCTGTGCTGTCCGAGATTCACCACACGTGGAAAGGCAACCGCCAGCTTCATGTCCGAGGAGAGTTTATCATGCCAGTGATCAAGCGGATGCGGGCGCATCAGCCTGCTGGCAAGCTCATTGTAGAATACCGGGGTACCGTCGGGATTAAAAATGATCACCCCCTCCTCAATGTTATCGAGCAGAGTTTCCATGCGGCTTAACATGGCATCCTGCGCCTCAAGAGTCTTTTTGATCTCCAGAGCTTCAAGCACCGCCTTTTTCATGGTGAAGTAGTCGGCATCCACAAAAGCCACCCTGACCCCGTAATCACGGGCGGTTTCAACCGCAAGCACACAGCCTGCGATGCCCTCTGCCCCGTCTTTGACACAGGCATTGACAGTACTGATGATATCCTCGCTGGTCCTACAGGGGTGGACACTGATGCTAACCTTGCCCAGCTCAAAGTGGCCTTCTGAAAGCCCGATGACATTATCCTGCGAGATCACCGCAATCTTACGGCAGCCTTCCTTAAGCAGGTTTGTGACAGATTTGGCGACATCATAAAAAGACGCGGTCAGATCCACGACCGTAATGCCGGGCACGCCACGCAGAAAATTGGAGGTGCCGCCGCGGCTAATCACAATACGCGTGTTGGGGTATTCCCGCAGAGCTTCGATGGCCTTATAGTCATAGGCCTCAATTACGGGAATTTTAAGCTTTAAAGAATTGATTACGCTCTGCGCCAGCACTGCCATATGGCTATACGGCGCAATAAAAAGAATCTTGTCATCCATGCCTAGATTATAAGCTAGACTAAGGTGAGCTTGATCCCTGCCTCCTGAATTTTGCGTGAGATCTCCTGAGGTAAATCCTTATCGGTAATGATCTCATCCACTTTCTGCAAAGGAGCGACCTCAAAGAGCTGCACTTTGCCGTATTTGCTTGAGTCGGCAAGCAGGACCACCCTGGCGGCAGCATCGATAATATCTGATTTAAGGTGAGCCTTTTCAGCAGTAGGTGCCGTGATCCCATGCTCAAGATCCCAGGCATTGCAGCTGACAAAGGAAAACTTGGGATGAATTCTCTCGAGCATCTGTCTGGCTAAATCTCCGGTGCAGGACTGGCTGGAACCATCCAGATTGCCTCCCGTAAGAGATACAGACAGATTATCATGTCCGCATAACAACAGGCCGATATTCAGATCGGTGGTGATGATCTTGACCCTGCGCTCCAGCAGATTACGGGCAAGTTCAATGGTAGTGGTCCCAGCATCGAGCATCAGCGAGTCATTATCCTTAATCATTTTGCTCGCTGAGGCAGCGATGCGCATCTTGGCCTCATGATGCTGCGTGATCTTCTCTGAGGTCGTGGGCTGTCTTACCGCAGTTTTGCGCAGTGACACGCTGCCGTGCAGACGATAGACCTCACCCTGAGCATCAAGCTTGATTAAATCACGGCGAATGGTGGCGGCAGAAGCATTGGTATAGGCTACCAGCTCATCCACGGTCGCTAAATTATGGGTACTTAAATACTCCAATATCTTAAATTGTCGATCCTGAAACATAATATGCTGATTAAAATTTATTCATACACTGAGACTTTTGAATCATTATGGCACAGTAAAATGAGTATATCTGAACATTTTGATTATTTATAATCAAAATGTGATCTTAGAATTATTTGTTGAAATCTAATAAGACTATACAGGTACTCAATCAGACTGCAGACTCCAGTGCTCATGTGCAGCTCTCAGCGTGCTTTTAGGCAGGCTCTCATGCTCCTGTGAGTCTAATATGGATACAGAGAGCAGCATCCTATTTACTGCACCTGTGCAGATTTATAATGAGCTCTCCAAAGCCGCCAGCGGACTCATCATGCTCGTTCAGTCCGTAAGCTAAGCCTAATAGATCAGATAAATTCTGCATATGCCGCTCAAATAATTACATTTGCTCGCCTCAAAGCAAAAAGCTGCTCCGCAGGTTCTGATCTGACGTGCGTAAATCCTATGATTTATATCTAATTTATAAGTCTTAGGAAGAAAGAGTCATCATGCTGCGTGTATTTTTTAGAGACAGATCTAAAGAATTATTCAGCTATATTCAAATAATCAAAAAAAACTGATTTTTTATAAAGTTAGCTTAAAAATAGTTGTTTTACATTATAAAGATTGAAGTGTGCCTGCACCACACCTGGTACAGGCAGCTGCAGAGCAGAAAGGACAGCCTGTTCAGCTTTCTGTCTGAGTCCTAGGCCTGCTGCAAGGTCAGCCACTGTACCAGACCGCTCTCCCGTCTGACGCTCCGCGAGCAGGCCTTTGAAAGAATTGAGGCCTTAGCACACAGCCGCAGCCTCCGTCTGGCTCTGGTGATCCCGGTGTAGACCAGTTCCTTGGTCAGAACCGGATTGTCATAGTCTGAGAGCACCAGCAGTACCTCGTCATACTCGCTGCCCTGAGACTTATGCACGGTCATGGCATAGCCATCCTCATAATCATTTAAAAAGATCGGCCGGATGGCTCGGGCCTGTGTGCCGCTGCCCTTGAAGAACACCATCAGCTCACGCTCCTTGCTGCCCTTAAGATAAGCGGTATAGCCCACGTCTCCATTGGAGAGCTGCAGCCCTGGATTATTCTTGGTGACCATCACCACGCGCCCCGGGAACCACTGAGGCCTGCCAGTTATTTTAAAGCGCTGTCTGACCTCCAAAAGCATGCGAAGGTTAAGCTCATCCTGGCCTAAAGGACCTTTGCGGTTGGAGCACAGCACCCGATAGGCATTGAGACTGTCAAACAGTGCCTGAGCCTCCTCAAGACTCAGACCTGCAGCCAGAGAGGCCTGCAGACTGTCAAGAAAAGCCTTATAAGAGCATAAATTATGATAATCTTCTGGATCACCAAAACTTTCCTGTGCCAGGGTGTCTGAATACTGCCACAGCGCACTGGTACTGAGCTCTTCAGACAACTGCGAGAGCCTGAGATCTGAAAAGCCCTGCGTGAAGCAGCTTTGGATGAGCTCGTCCTTCTCCCTGCCTGACAGCTCGGTCTGATTGACTTTAAGCGCCAGCTGCCCTATGCCTGAATCCTGTTTAAAACGATGGCTGACCGTTAAAAACACAGTGGTATCAGAAAGCCTATAGTTTGACAGCTCGGAGGCTTTATACCCGCTCAGACGCGCAAGATAGGCAAGCGTATCGGCACTTGGACGGCGCTTTACCGAAGTCAGATCGGAGAGCAGCGAGCCTGATTCAACCGAGAACAGCTGATCCTTATCGCCCAGCAGTATCAGTCTGGTACGGGGGCTGAGCCCGTCACAGAGCTTGGCAAACAAGGGCAGATCCACCATCGAGAATTCATCAACCACCAGCACATCACAGTTAAGCGGTCTCTGAGCATTCACCAGTGCCCGGCTCTGATGCGGCACTACCCGCAAAAGAGAGTGCAGCGTCTGGGCGCTTTTGGGTATGGCATCAAGGTCAAGCGCATGCCCGAAAATCTGCTCAAGCTTCTGCACCGAGCCTACAAAATCCTGACTTGCGCGGGAGGTGGAAATTGCCTTGATCATATTCTCTGCCGCCTTGCCGGTCGGAGCACAGAGCTTAATCTCAAGCTTCTGATGATGCAGACCTAACAGCAGCAGGAGCAGCTTGATCACCGTGGTGGTCTTGCCCGTGCCGGGACCTCCGGTTATCACGGCAAAACGGCTGCGCAGCGCAGTGAGCGCGGCAAGATGCTGAAAATTAGGTGTGCCGTCAGGCTCTTTGACAAAGAGCAGCTCACAGGCTCTGGCAATCTCTGCTTCCTGCTCTTCACTGAGCCTGTCGACCTCCTGCTCACGCTTGAGGATAAACTTTGCCACCCTGCGCTCATAGATAAAATAGCGGCGCAGATAGAGTCTCTCCTGCCAGAGAATCAGAGGTTTCTCACTTTGCTCATCCTGACCTACCAGCGTGCTGCAGCCGGCAATCTCAGCCTTAAGTCTGTCAAAATCAGCAAATCTTTCATGCACATAGCTGCACAGCGCATCGTCCTCCTGCTCTGACTGCCACTGCTCGACCACGCTCTCAAAGGATTCATGGCTAAGCCTGATGCACACATCCGAGCTGGCGATTTTATGGCAGAGCACCAGCACTGCATATAACAGGCCTTCTGGCACCTCAGGGTCAAGTCTCTGCAGAGTGTGACACAGTGCCACAGCTAAAGGCATGACCTGCTCCTGAGCTCTGGCTAATTCTAGAATCTTAGGCATTGCTGCGTTCATGTCCTACACTCCTCTACCTTGAAACATTGCATCGAGTTTCTCAAGATCTGCAAGTCTTGGCTTGAAATGGAACACGCCCTGTCCGGGGCTGCTGTCCTCCCGCAGACCCCGCACATACAGATACATGACTCCGCCAAAATCACGCTCATAATCATAGTCTTTAAGGCGCTCCTTAAGATAGCGATGCGCAGAGAGCGTATAGATGAGAAACTGCACATCATAGCGGTTCTGCGGCGAGAAAACGGAGTTCTGCAGGGCCTGCACCCCATAGTCGACATAGTGATCGCCTAAATGCGTGGATTTATAGTCAATCACATAATACTGTCTGCCCTCTCTGCCCGGCAGCGCACAGAAGAGATCGATCTGTCCGGTAAGATAGCCTTCAAGCGTGGCGGGGGTGAGATAAAGACTCTGGGCCAGACTCTCCCCTAGCACACTCACAGCCTGAGGAATACAGATCTCCTGATTGAACCTGTCTGCACTGAAGTTCTGGGCTGGGAAGGTAAAGCCAAGCTCGGTCAGATACTCTCCTTCCTTAAGGGAGGAGAGCGAAATCACCAAATCATCAAGCTGATAAAGCGGCGCCCTGCACATCTGCATGAGCCAGGTCTTAAGTCCCTCCTGCGCCTTGACCTCATCTTTGCACCAGCTCCTTAAAAGCCTTGAGTAGACGGCATAGTCGCACAGCTGCAGGCTTGAGGACAGGGCACTGAGCTCCTGGGTACTGACCAGCTCAAACTTCAGCCTCTCAAGCAGCAGATGCAGAAAGCTGCCAGGCCTCGTGCCGCGCGGGAAGGTAAAAGGAGAGAGCTCCTGCTCAGGCAGACATTCCGGGATCAGCTCCTGTGCTTTAACCTGCTCCTGCTGCTCATCGCCCTCATACTTTGGCGCCTTAAGCTCATGCAGTCCTGAGGTCAGCGCGGTAAAGGATGAGGTGCGACAGCGATGATTTACCAGCTCTCTTGCAAACTCAGCATAGCCAAGCTGCTCTTTTACGCTCACATGATTCGGCAGGCATAAAGGCTCATCAGGGAGTACTTCCTGAGTAAAATAGCTGCGCCCCTGCCCCTCAAGAGAGGGACTGAGTCCTTCCCAGAGGTTGCTCATCGCCGAGCGGGCCATGTTGCCCTTGGTTTTAAAGTCAGCAGGATAGATAAACAGTGCCGTTTTAGCCCGGGTTAAGGCCACATACAGCAGGCGCATATCCTCAAGCTCCTGCTCTTTAAAATAGTCTTCATACTCCTGCTTATCAGGCTCAATTACCAGCACCCGCTGCCCCTGTTCAGAGTTTTTGCCGCTGCGGTAGATCTGCAGGAATTTCTCATAGCTCTTCATCTTTGCCGAACAGATAAAAGGCAGGAGCACCACGTTGAACTCCAGCCCCTTTGAGCTGTGCTCAGTATAGATTTTAACCTGCGCCACCTCAGACTCCAGGCGCTTTAAATGCTCATTGCGGCACTCCTGTTTATACTCTAAAAACCACTTGAGCTGCGAGAACAGACTGCGCTGCTTTAAATGCTGCGTCTGAATGATTTCAGCTAACTGATAGAGATCGGTTAAATGACGCTCACCCTCCACCTGGGAGAGCAGCTGCTCAAGACCCTTGTGGATAGGTGCGCAAAGCCAGTGTTCAAAGGCGCCAAGAAAGCCGTTGAGCTGCCAGAGCCTGCGGCACTCGGTAAGCAGATCCATCTCTCTGGCCAGCTTATCCTCCTGTGTCCTGGCGATAAACTCAGCAGGAGTGCAGCTTAGGAGTGCCGAGGAGAGCAGGCGTCTTACCCTCCTTGCATCATTAGGCAGATACATGGCCGCAAGCAGATACACCATCTGCGTCGCACTCTCACTCTTGAGCACCGAATCGCGATCGGAGAAAAACACACTGCGCACCTTGCTGGCATACAGTACCTCCCTGATCAGCTGTGCTTCCCTGCCGGTACGCACCAGAATACACAGATCGGAAGGTCTGACCCTGCGCTCTCTGCCCTGTTCCGTCAGGACTCCCTCCTTAAGACAGTGCAGCACGGTCCTGGCACAGCGCTCTGCCTGCAGCTGCGTCAGTTCGCCCTTGCTGCCAAGCTGCTCCCCACCAAGCCCGCAGATATAGAACAGCGGCTTGTCCGGATCTGGACTCTCTGTATCCGCAAAATAGAAGGAGAGCTCCTGAATGTTGGCCGCGCCCACACCTTTAAAGACAATGCCGCTGCCGAAAGGCTCTTTGTTCTCATGATTGAAGACCATGTTGGTAGCTGCCACCAGAGTCTTTGCCGAGCGGTAGTTGTTGGGCAGATCATAGACTCTGCCGTCAAGCTCACTGCTCAGAATGCGCTCTTTGGCATAGAGATAGGAGTGAATATCGGCCCCGCGGAAGCCATAGATGGACTGCTTGGGATCGCCGATAAAGCAGCACACGGCCTGAGCCTGTTTGGCTTCCCTGCACAGGTAGATCTTCTCAAAGATGGCAAGCTGCAGCGGATCGGTATCCTGAAACTCGTCGATCATGGCCACAGGATAGCGGTGTCTTAACAGACTGCACAGAGCCTGACTGCCTGAATCCACCTGATGCTGCAGCACCGTATTGAGCTTATAGAGCAGCTCGGTATTGCTCATCACCCCCTGCATGCGGCAGAGTCTGTCAAACTTTTCAAGATACAAGATGCCAAGCTTAAGCTTTAAGCTATCCACGAATCCGCTCTCCTTTTCAGCATAGGAGCGCAGATCTGTGACATAGCTGAAAAACTCCCGCTCAAAGGCCTCGATAAGCTCCAGATCAGCCTGCTTACCCGGACGTCCCTTGTGCAGGGTCTGCTTTGCATAGCAGGTCTTAAGACCCTGCGCAAGCCTGGCCGTCTGCTTGAGATCAAAGTCAGTCTGTCCCTGCAGAAGACTGCGCAGACTGTCAAAGAGCCTGACCGCGTCTACATAGAAGTTGAGCGGGTTTTCCCCATAGGCTGGACCTGAGGTATTATCAGGTCCGATCAAAATCTCCAGCTTCAGCTGACGTCGCGCCATGAAGTCCTGAAAGTTTTTAAGCCATTTCTGTTTAAAGTTCTGCTCGGCCTTAACATAGCCTGTAAGACTGTCCCGCACCTCCTGCTTTAACTGCCTGAAGGCGGCGGCTCCGGGCGCCTGCCGCTTAAGCCCTGCAACTCTGAAGCCGTAATAGCTGTCCGTGCCTTTAGATGAGCGCACCTCCAGCAGACGTCTGGCTATCTCATCAACCCTGATCACCTTGGAGTTCTCAGACGGCTCGGTAAACACATACTCGTCATACAGCCTGCCAAGCAGGGGCAGAATCCCTTCAGCTTCAGGATAGAACAGCTCCCGGTAAAGACTGTGCCTTGCCTCCAGACCTATTTCGGTAAGATCCTCGCTCAGCTCGGTATTAAAGGCCTGTCCTGCCTCAAAGGCATAGATCTGATTGAGTGCCCGGTTACAGAAGGAGTGAATCGTACAGATCGGAGCGCGGTCAATACTGCGCTCAGCATGCAGCAGCACCCGATAGTAAAGTGCCAGAGCCTTGGCGCTGCCGCCTGACAGACAAAGCTTGTCAGAGAGGATCTTCTTTAAATCATCATGCAGAGACAGCCCGGCCAGAAGCTTTTGGAGATCATCAAGACTCTCCCCTGCCCTAGCTGCAGTGCAGAGACTTGAGAAGCCTAATCTTACGGATCTGATGCAGCCTCTGATCCTGTCGACCAGATCGGAGGTGGCGGCATTGGTAAAGGTCACCACCAGAATATTTTCAAGCGGGAGTGGCTCCCTGTGGCCGCAGCCTAACAGCAGCTTGACCACCAGCCTTGTAATGGTATGGGTCTTACCCGTTCCGGCGCTGGCACTGATGAGTGCGCAGCGCTCAAAATCATACGACTCAAGCGAATCAGGTGCTGGCATTGCGGTCATCTCTCCTCCTCATCTCTCATGCAGGGCATGATTACTTCCGAATAAAACTTCACTCCCTCGGCAAGCAGCTCCGTCACCTCAGGGCGCTGCACATGATAGGCAGGCGGACTGAAGACAAAATCAAGTCCCTGATTATCCATAGAAATGGCTTCGAGCAGCTGCGCCTCAAGCTTGTCAGGCTCCGGCTGCTTAAGCTTACTTACAGCTCTTAACAGTTTCCCGTTGAAAGGCAGAGGTCCTAGATGAGCCCTGACATACCAGCGGCAGCACTGCTCTAGGATCTCCTCTGGACTGAGCTCAGGATGCCAGGTCACATCACACTGCTGCATTCTGCCGTCAAGACTCACCGCATAGCTTGTACATGGGCGCTGTCCCCCCAAATAGAGCGCAAGCGAGGCGCACAGCTGATGCAGGGCAAGTCTGGCGCTTACCACGTTGGTGCTGAAGGCCTGCGGATACACGTATGGGCAGCTTACCTGTCCGCGCACAAGACAGGTATACTCCACCCCCTTTATCTGCAGCTTGAGTTCATGATCATAAGACACCTGCTGCGGCGTGCCGTTCTCACCTAGCAGCGCGCCTATCCCCTTCTGCATGGAGTGCACCGCCGCAAGCAGCTGCTGTGCAGTAAGCTCGCCTAACTGTCCGTAGGGCAGAATCCCGCCCCGCTTATAGCTTGACAGCATGTCCTGCACCCTTAGCTCCCCATCTTTCATAAGTGCAAGCGGCAAGAGATCCTTTACCAGAGGTCCCTCCTCATAGCTTGACAGAGCCAGCGGCTCATCATCGTTAAGGGAGCTGTCCGCCTCAAGATTGAGCCTGAGATCCAGGGTATCCCGTAAAAAG
This sequence comes from Succinivibrio sp., assembly GCA_024693025.1. Taxonomy (GTDB): domain Bacteria; phylum Pseudomonadota; class Gammaproteobacteria; order Enterobacterales; family Succinivibrionaceae; genus Succinivibrio. The sequence goes on from JAILLS010000034.1 coordinate 11,231, forward strand.
GCACGGCAGGGATGTTCAAGCACCGAACTTAATCTTTCACAGTCAAACTCATAATTTATGGCGCAGGGCACGAGCTCCGTGTAATCGAGGCACTCCCCGAGGCTTGACGGTATCGTAAGCTGCGCTGCCTGCGCGGCAATAAAATGCGCCCTGTCAAAGGACGGCAGCCGCTTAGGATCATCCAGACGGTAATTCTGCTCATTATAGGGAGCCATGGTCTCCTGACGGATCAGGCGCTCCTGAATTCTTGTTGCCGAGCTGTCCTCATCTGGCAGTCTGAAGTAATCGCTGCAGAAATCCAGAAGTTCAGAGAGCACTACCGAAGGGACGCAGGACTGCTGATTCTCAGGCCGCACGCCGATATAGAACAGCTCCAGGCTCTCCTCTGCCGAGAGCAGCGCCTCTAAAAAGAGCAGTCTGTCATCGGCGCCGCGGGAGCGATCCCCCTTACGTCTGAGCTTAGGCTGCGAGGTCAGATTGAAGGCCGGCTCCTGATCCTGTCTAGGGAAAACGCCCTCGTTGAGCCCGAGAATAAAGACATGCTTAAATGGCACCGCACGCATGGGCACCAGCGAGCAGAAGTTGATGAAATCGCCAAGCTTTGGCTGTCTTGAAGGTGCGGTGCCTAAACGGCGCTGTAGCAGGGCCTCAAAGACCGGCAGGGTGATCTGCGGCTTGAGTTTAAGGTTATAGATGGCCTTCTCCATCGCCTCAACCACTCCGCGCAGCTGCTCAAGCTCAAGTTCGGTCTGCTCGTTCTGCACAAAGAAGCGCGCGATCACCTGCTCCTCGATAATACGCATCCAGCTCTGCGAATCAAGCTCAAGCTCGCTCTGAGACTCAAGCTTTACGTTGAAGGACGGAGTGAAGAGCTCACGCAGTTCCACAAGACTTGAGACAAAGGCATAAAAGCGACCTAAGAGCTCCGCGTCATCCCCCTCAATGGCCGTGTACAGATCCGCCCTGCCCTCGATTTCACCGGTCATATAGCCCTGCAGCATGCGCATCAGCGCACGCTCAAAAGTCCAGGGCAGTCTGATCTCCTCAGTACTTGAAAGCTCCCGTCTGACCTCCTCATCATCAAGCCCCCAGTAGAGTCTGGTCTCCTGACACCAGCGGCTGATGATCTCGAGATCTTCAGGTTTGATCATGAATTTTTCAGCCAGTGACGGTACCGTCAGCAGCTCCATCACCAGGGAGGCGGTCACCCGCTGTCTGCCCAGAGCTAAAAGCTGCAGCACCGCCTGAGCCACCTGACTCTCGTTGGCCTCGCTGCGATCTGAGATGGCATAAGGCAGATAGCGCTCATCCTCCTGACTGGAGGAACCGAACACCGCATGAATATACGGAGTGTACTCCTCAATATCCGGCACCATCACCACGCAGTCGCGCAGTCTCAGCTTGCCGCCTGCCTGCTTAAACCGCCACAGCAGCGCATCCCTGAGCACCTCCACCTGGCGTCTGATGGTATGGCATGAATGAATCACCACAGAATTATCCTGAGCGTCGATGCAGGGCTTGGCACGCTGCTGCTCCTGAGGCTTGAAGGCATTGAGAATGGAGCGCTGCACTTCATGCAGCATGCTGTCACATTCTGGCTCGACAAAGGCATCATAGAAATTCACGTTCTGCTCATCATCAAGGACCCGGGAAAGCAGCTCCATCTCCTCGCGGCCTAAGGAGAGCAAAAGCGGATGTCCCTCCACGCGCTCAAGACTCTTATCATCATAATCATCAGGGCTTGGTTCAAAGCCGCTTCTGACTTCCTGCATATTCTCAAGCTGCAGTTCTCTCTCTGAAGCCTCAGCAGAACTGATCACACGCTGATGGCTGTAGTGCCTGGTCAGCGCCTTGAAGCTGGCAAAATCCTCAAGCCAGTCCGAGCGCAGATCTCCCCAGTAGTCTGAGCAGGGATTTAAGAGCAGATAATAGACCCTGATCCTGGAAGCTAAAGAGCGCACAAAGTGGAGCTCTAAAGGTGACATGGTCGAGATACCGAAAATAAAGATGCGCTCAGGCAGCCCTGAGAGCGTCTGCCCGCCCTGCTCAAGCTCCTGACACAGTCTTAAGATACAGGAGGCGCGATCGGTTGAGGCAAAGCGCGGATCTTCCCCCTCAGCAAAGGTCTGCGGATCAAGGTTGTTTCTGAGCAGCGTCCACAGACGGGCCTGCCACAGATTATCCTTTAAGGTCTCATAGAGAAATCCGTCAAAATGCTCCCTTACGGTGGCGGCGGATTTTAAAAAATTCTTAATCCTGCCCTCTGCCTCAGGATTGCGCGCAAAGAGCACAAAGTCCTCATCCGTAAAGGTATTGAAGGCCTCAATCCAGTCATGACGGTACATCTGATACTGATCGAAGGTATCGGCAATCTTGGAGCTTAACGCAAAAGCCTTGGTGCCGTCTTCATCATCCTCAAGATAGCGTCCAAGGATTGCAAGACACTGATCAGCCTCTGAAAGTTCGCTGCTGCCCCAGCGCTCCTTTAAGGAGAAAATCGACCAGGTCAGATGCTCATGGGAGAAGCGGTTGACGGTGCCGGCCTGCGGAAAAACGCTGCGCAGGGTACCCCAGATGAGATCCCAGAGCTTGACATAATGCAGATTGGCACAGATCTGATTGCTGTCGGCCACGGTTAAGGTCAGAAAATTGGCCATACCCTGATTGGCTACCACAATCTGTTCGGAGGCAAACGGACTGCTCAGAGGCCTTGAGCTGATCAGTCTGGCGACTATCTGAGCGAGAACCTCCATGGAATTGGAATTGAAGATATGCAGTTTGCTCTCAAACTGCGGCGCGGCATGGGACATAGGCAGGATCTCATCATTAAAAGCTGTTATGACCTTCATTATAAAGCTTTAAAAATGTAAGGTCAGTGCAGTTAAACGCTAAATGAGATCTGCCTATGTTCTTAAAAAAGCTAAATGCCCGAGGCTTACTTGACTAAAGTGACCTCATCACCATAGATGGTAGCAAAATCCTTGACAGTAGAGATGGTCTCAAAGCCATGCTCGTCACAGTACTGCTTGAGTTTCTCTGCTGACTTCAGATTGCCGTAATCACGTTCAAGATCATCGCCTAAGATCAGATAGGCACGGGCCTCATAGCGCTGATTGTCCACGGTGTACTGAGCCATGGCCAGATCGCCTGTGCTGTTGCCGAAGGCCAGCAGCGGTCTCTTGCCGATCTCACGCTCGATCACGATGGTCTTGTTGGTTTTAAGATTCTTTTTAATCAGCTCGCCGTCCATGATCAGCTCTTCCTTAGGACTTAACGTGTAGCGCAGGGCATCCTCATCCTGCCGGCTGCCTTTCATGGTGTAGTCTGAACCTATCACCTTGTTGACCCCGATGTTCAGTCTGCCGTCAATCAGGGCTCTGACCAGATTACGCTCGGAGCCTGAGCAGATATAGACGTCAAAGTCGTGGGCTCTGAGGTAGTCAACCAGGGAGACCATCGGCTTGAAGAAGGCATCGCCGCGCTTGAGATTTTTAAAGCCCGCTGCCTCTGACTGTCTGAAGGCCTTGACATAGTCCTTAAACTGCTCAGCCGTCATGCCCTTGAAGACTGCGGCGGCATACTGCTCTTTGACTAAATCAACATTCTTAGGATACTTGCCGGTTCTGGTGGCTTCCTTAAGCTGTCTGCCAAAGGCCCTGATCTTGGCCGGAGCCTTGTAATCAGGATCTTCGAGCACCCGATATAGAAACAGACACATATCATAATAGCTTGGGTACTTCTCCCCAAACAGCGTGCCGTCAAAATCAAAGACGGCAATACGGTCTTCCACAGGGACAAACTTAGGAGAGTCAGGATTACAGACTTCCTCTACATAGCTGCTGATTGACTGGCGTGCAGCAGAGTTTTCACTCCAGTACTGCAGTGCCGTGTTCTGTCCGGTTGTGGTTGAGCAGGCGCTCAAGATCAGTACGGAGCACAGCAAGATAATTCCTGACTTAAATTTCATGTACTCATTCCTCACAGGTTTAACCTGAGTTAAATTAGATGTTTTCGCCATGTTCTGGCAGATGTGATCATAATCATTTAGAGAATTGCAGGCAAGAGCAGCCCCTTATCCTGCCGTGCAGGATAATCACCAAGAGCTCAGGGCGACTTGACCTTGCCCCATCAGATCACATTAAAGGAAGAAAAACCCACAGCTTGGTGATTTATCGCGCTTTTTCACTATTGTTTATTCAGTCCCTCTTTACTTTTAGCATATAATAAGATGGTATTTCTTTTAAACCTTGGCCAAGAGAGTTTATCATTATGAAATCTCACAGTTTTATTTATAGTGCTTCTTTGAGCACCCTAATGCTAATTACAGCTGCAGCCTTTTCTACAGGCTGCTCCAAATCAGATCCTGCCCAGCAGCAGCTTGCGCCGGAGCCTTATCAAGTCTATAAGGTTAAACGCCAGGACATGACCTTCGAGGTGAATTTCTCCGCCTCCTTAAAAGGTATAAACGATGTGGACATTTACCCTCAGGTAACCGGTACCATCAAGGAAATCCGCATGAAGGAAGGTCAGAATGTCAGAACCAATGAGGTCCTGTTTGTCATCGACAAGACGCCTTATGAGGCCGCCTATGAGCGGGCCCGCGCCTCTGTCGCCAGTGCCGAGGCCACTGTAGCCACCGCAGCCCTGACCAAGAGCAATATGGATAAACTCTATTCAGGCCAGAAGGCGGTGTCATATTTTGACATGCAGAAGTCTCACCACACCTATGATGCCGCCCTGGCATCACTGGCAGAGGCTGAGGCCAACGTGAAAAAAGCCAAGCAGGATCTGGACAATACTGAGGTCAAGAGTCCTGTAGACGGTGTGTGCGGCATGACTACCGTGCGCTTAGGCACCCTCGTAAATCCAAATCTCCCTGCGCCTATGGTGGTGGTCTCTGACAATCATAAGATTGAAGCCTATTTCTCCGTCTCAGAGAATCTGCTGCTCTATATGAACAAGGCTGCCAACGAGGGCCAGATTGGCGATCCTAACAATATCGTCAACGGCATCAAGCTCAAGCTGGCCGATGGCTCTATCTATGGTGAGAGAGGACAGCTGACTGCCGTGAGCGGCGTGGTGGATAAAACCACCGGTGCCATTACCTGCCGTGCCACCTTCCCTAATGATAACGGTATGTTAAAGGCCGGCGGCTCAGGCTCGGTCGTGCTCTCCGTGGTTGCCAAGAACGGCCTGGTGATTCCGCAGACCGCCACCTATGAGCTGCAGAATAAAACCTTTGTCTATAAGGTAGTTGACGGCAAGGCCAAGGCAACCGCCGTCAGACTCATGGTAGTCGATGACGGACATCACTACGTAGTTCAGGAAGGTCTGAACGAAGGTGATGAGATTGTCGCCAGCGGTGTAGGTCTGCTGCGTGAAGGCACTCCGATTGAGGCCAAGCCGTACACTGGTGATAGCGCCGAGGCTCAGCAGGCTAGCCCAGGCGAGGCAAAGCCTGATGAGACTAATCCCGACAAAACCGGCAATCATTTTGAAAAAGCCATCAACCAGAATCAACAGACCGACAGTGCAGCCAACAGCAAATAAAGGTTAGAAAATGAATCCTAAGTTTTTTATTGACCGTCCGATTTTCGCCTGCTGTATTTCAGTACTGATGGTGATTTTGGGCGTGATCGGCATCTTTGCGCTCCCTGTAGAACAGTTCCCGGATATTGCTCCGCCAACTGTTTCAGTGAACGCTACCTATCCTGGCGCGAGTGCTGAAACCGTGCAGAAGAGCGTGATCATTCCGCTTGAAGAGAAGATCAACGGCGTGGACAACATGCTGTATATGAACTCCTCAGCCTCCAACGCAGGCACAGCCACCATCACCGTTACCTTCAGACAGGGTACCGATCCTAATATGGCGGCCGTAAACGTGCAGAACCGCGTCGCAATTGCCTCAAGCTCCCTGCCGGCTGCGGTAACCCAGGTTGGTGTGGTGACTGAAAAACGTCAGACCAGTCAGCTGAAAATCATCGCCCTCTATACGGAAAATGATTCCTATGACGAAACCTTCATCGCCAACTATGCCAAGATCAACATCACCCCGCAGATCCAGCGTATTGCAGGCGTAGGCGGTGTGACGGTGTTCGGCGCAGACTACTCCATGCGTCTGTGGCTCAATCCGCAGAAGATGGCCCAGTTTGGTCTGGTGCCTGCGGACATTGCCCGCGTGCTTGATGAGCAGAACATTGAATATGCCACGGGTACCTTTGGCAATAATTCTGATCACACCTTCCTCTATACCATGAAATACCGTGGGCGTTATGAAAAGCCAGAGGAATTTGGCGAACTCGTGATCAAATCCCTGCCTAACGGTAATGTCCTGCAAATCGCGGATGTGGGCTATACGGAATTAGGTGCCGAGTCCTATGACTATATGAGCCGCATCAACGGCAAAGTGGGTACCGTCTTCATGGTCTTCCAGACCGCAGGCTCCAACGCCAGTCAGATTATTACCGAGATCAACGAACTTGAAGAGCGGATCCGCGCCGATCTGCCAAGTGGACTGAAGCTGGTCGACCTCTACAGTACCAAGGACTTCCTGGATGCTTCCATTCATGAGGTGATTCATACCCTGATTGAAGCTATTGTCCTGGTGATCCTGGTGGTGTACTTCTTCCTGCAGAGCTTCCGCTCGACCGTGATCCCGCTCATCTCGATTCTGGTCTCCCTGATCTTTACCTTCTGCCTCATTCTGGTGGCTGGCTTCTCCATTAACCTGCTGACGCTGTTTGCCATGGTGCTGGTCATCGGTACGGTGGTGGACGATGCCATCGTGGTGGTGGAAGCGGTGCAGGCCAAGTTTGATGAAGGTTACACCTCACCTTATAAGGCCACTGTGGATGCCATGAACGGTATCGGAGGAGCCATTCTGACTACCTCTTTAGTCTTCATGTCGGTATTCGTGCCGGTCTGTTTTGTGGGAGGTACGTCAGGTACCTTCTATACCCAGTTCGGTGTAACCATGGCCGTCGCCGTAGGTACTTCAGCCGTCAACGCGCTGACCCTCTCCCCGGCTCTGTGCGCCCTGTTCATGAAGAAGACCAATTATGAGGATCCTAAGATCAAGGACAAATTTACCACGCGCTTCCATATCGCCTTTGAAAGCTCCTTTAAAGCGATCATCAATAAATACGCCAAGGTGCTGATCCTGCTGTTCAAGCGCAAGAGTATTTCCGCTGCCATTCTCATCGGTTCCTCTGTGGCGCTCGTGCTCTTAGGCATGCGTACTCCGACCGGACTGATTCCGGATGAGGATACCGGTACGATTTTCGTGTCCGTGGTCACCTCTCCTGGCTATACGCTCAATGAGACCAACAAAACCTTAGCTGAGGTCAGCAAGCGCCTTGAAGATATTCCGCAGATCAAGGTGCAGGCCACCGTCTCAGGCTATAACCTCATGAGCTCCGCGCAGTCCAAATCAGGCGGTACCTTTATTATCAGTCTGAAAAACTGGGCTGAACGTAAAGGTGCAGAAAACAGCAAGGATGCCATTATTGCCGAGATTATGCAGCGCACTGCCGATATCAAGACGGCCTATATCTTCGCCTTTGCTCCGCCGATGATTTCAGGCTATGGTGTGACCTCCGGTCTTGAAATGGTGGTACAGGACAAGCAGGGTAAGGGCATCAATGAGCTCTTCAACGTGACTCAGGGCTTCCTCGCTGCCTTAAACCAGCGTCCTGAATTCCTGGCAGCCATCTCCACCTTCGATCCGCGCTTCCCGCAGTATGAAGTGGAAGTTGATGCCGCCGTGTGCATCAAGAAAGGAGTTTCCCCTAAGGATGTGCTCTCGGCCATCTCCATGTATGTGGGCGGCAACTATGCCTCGAATGTGAACCTCTACTCTAAGCTCTATAAGGTCTATATTCAGGCTCTGCCGGAAGAAACTCTGGATGAAGGCTCGCTCTCCAATTTCTTTGTGAGAAATTCCAACGGCGATATGTTGCCTATCGCGCAGTTTGTCCACTTAAAGAAGATCTATGGTCCTGAAAATGTCACCCGCTTCAATCTGTTCTCCAACATTGCGGTGAACATTGCCTTAGCTCCAGGCTACAGCTCAGGTGAAGGTATTGCCGCCGTCGCAGAAGTGGCAAAAGAGACTCTGCCGATGGGCTTTGGTTATGAGTTCTCAGGTCTGACCCGTGATGAGGCCTCTCAGGGTAACTCCACCATCATCGTCTACAGCCTGTGCCTGATCTTCATCTATCTCATCCTCTGCTCGCTGTATGAGAGTCTGCTGATCCCTATAGCGGTTATGCTCTCTATCCCATGCGCCCTGTTAGGCTCCTTTATCTTTGCCAACCTTATGGGAGTGCAGAACAATATCTATATGCAGACCGGTCTCATCATGCTCATAGGTCTTATCGCCAAGACGGCCATTCTGCTGACGGAATACTCCTCAGCCTGCCGCCGTCAGGGCATGTCGATTGCGCAGGCTGCTCTGAGCGCTGCTAAGATCCGTCTCAGACCTATTCTGATGACTTCCATCTGTATGGTGGTAGGTCTGATGCCGCTGGTGGTAGCCTCAGGCGTGGGAGCCAATGGTAACCGCTCCCTGGGTGTGAGCGTGGTGGGCGGTATGCTCGTAGGTATTGTGGCCTTAATCTTTATCACCCCGGTGATGTTTATCGTGATGCAGTCTCTGCAGGAGTTAATCAGTAAACATTTCAAACGTGAAAAAGAATAAACCCAGTTAAGTTTTAAAGGGTCTTCAGCTGAAGACCCTTTTTTATCTCCCCTGCCCCTGCAGATTCTTACTCAACCATCCACAGATAGCTGGATTAGTTAAGACTGTGAGCTCCTTTAACATATTTGCACTACATTTACAAATATTTACCGATAATTGGCTTGAGCACGCTTAAACCGCTAAACAGGCAGTAATCAGCTTATAAAATTATGCCTTGCTAAAGGCTAAGGTTTTAGAAGAGCTTATCTGACTGAAGTCAGAGATCCTGCAGAAGGCAGCACCCAGGCTGCTGAACATGCAAAATATGACTTTACGAGGCAGAATGATCGTCTTGCCTACATCAAGGATGTCATCCTGATCAGAGCTGAAGGCAATGAGCTGACAACACTTAATGACGTCCACCAGCAGGCACCTGCAGAGTCAACTCTGCATAAAATCGGCAGATACGCAGCCAAAATTCTTGGCGGTTTTCTGCTCGCCGCCGGAGCTGTCGCTGCTGTAGTGGCCTGCTGCTCATTTGGCACGCTACTGCCTTTGCCATAGGAGCTACTGCTATAGCAACCTCGTGTGCGCATCTGCCCTGCTCTGCCTTTCTCAGCATCTGCTGCCAAATCCTCAGGTATTTGAGGACCATGCGCTGAATGAGCATTGATACGGATATGTTTATAACGACAATGTGAGTGAGTACTAGGGCAACTGCTATGATTATCCGTCGCAAAGTACTTACAGAGAACAAAAGCTCAGCTTAGGAGCTGTGCGGCGCCAGTTTGAAGCTTAAGCATCCTTTCAGCTGAACCTTGGCTTTTAAGTTGAATCTGATAAGGCCTGCTCCTAAGCATGGTATTTTAGACATCGGACTGTTTAATTCAGCATAATTTGTGATCTCCATTATATTTTTGCACCTTGTAGATGAATTTTTCTCTACTTTTATAAAATAAGATCTATAATCTAAACAGCAAAACAAATTACACGTTAATAAAGAATTAATCTGGAATATAAGCATTCCACTTACAAGGAGAAATGAGATGACTGAAATTAATTCTCTTAGCTTAAGCGGTTCACATCAAATCAACTCTAATAATATCGACAAAAGCCATGAGGCTGAATATGACGAGGTGAAAAGCAACTATTTAAGCAGAGCTGAAGAAGATAGTCTGTCAGGTGTTAGTGATGACTCACAGGGCAGAGCTCCAGCTGAATCCACTCTGCACAAAATCGGCAGATGGGCCACTAAAATCCTAGGCGGTCTGCTGGTTGCAGCCGGAGTTGCCGCAGTTATTGCCGCTGGTGTAGCAAGCGTAGGTCTAGGCGGAGCGCTGGTAACCGCTGCCTTATTCTGCTCTACCACCACTGCAGGCATTGGGCTAATCTATAAATCATCTGAGATGGAGCCAAGTACCCAGCTCTTTAATCGACCTGATTTTGAACCAGGTGAGATCAGTAGTGAAACCCTGAAGGAAAGACTAAACTGGCATGAAAGAATGAGCGCAATGGATGATTTTTTACTAATGGGAGACCAGAAGAAACGGCCTAAAGTTCAGGATAAAGAGATCCCTGTTAGCAGATACGATAATTTTACAGATATCTACTTTGAAGAAATGATTAAATAAACTTGACATCGTCAGCTGCGCAAGCTCTCAGACTTACACTGTTTAACTCCAAACCTAAAAGTCCTTCATGACCATTATATACTGATTGCCTGAAGGACTTTTTTTAATTTAGCTTTAAGGTAGCCTAAGGTTTGAGCCTCAGGCAGAAGCTTAGGGGTTTTCGCAAAATCTCACCCTAACACAGGTTTAAAAGCTTATCAAACTGCTCAACAAGCTGCCGGTCCTCATTCTGTGCCGATTCACGCAGCTCCCTGCCAAGCTCTAAGGCCTCCTGAGCGTTGGCCTTGTCATTAATCTGCAGACAGCAGTAGCCAAGGCATAAATACGGCATGGGATCAACCCCCTTGGTGACCAGGCATAGCAGCCTATAGCAGTCTGCCGCTTCCTTATACAGATCTAAATGCTCCAGGCAGTTAGCAAGACAGATCCAGTATTTTGGGTTGACCTGATCATAAAGACACAGCGCGGAGAAAATGCCCTTGGCGCTCTGAAAATCC
>JAILLS010000059.1 GCA_024693025.1 Succinivibrio sp.
CTGTTCAGACCTGAACAGAAAGAGAAGAGTGCCTTGAAGATCCCGGTTAAAAACGTTTAAAGCTCAGGGTGGGGCAGCCAAGCAAGCCCCCTCTATTTAACCAAGGCTTGCAAAAGCCTAAGCTTCCTGATTCAAGAGTGATGAGGGAAGCTTTTTTTATTCGGTAAGGCTTCTGTGGAGCGTAGCATGCTCTCTTAAGACTTGCTGACCGTGAGCTGAAAGTCCTGTGCGCCATGCGGCAGGAATTTTTTCATCTGCTGATCGCCTGTCCTGCAGCTTTTGCTGCTGCCCTGAAGTTTACAGAGCAAAAATCAGTTATTATAGACAAGGTCTGTTTTTTAGGCTGGATTGCATATACCAGCTTAAGCTAGAGCGATTTTTTTTACGAGTCAGATTAAGCTTTAGCGCTTATGCTCTGACTGCAGAATTTTTCAATGACCACTAATCATGCGCCTAAATCCTGATAATTCAAAACCAGCATACATAATTTATATTATTACCTTAAGCATGCTGACTGCCTTTGGTCCGCTGTGCACCGATATCTATCTGCCGGGGCTGCCGTCTATCAGCGCTGATTTTGCCGCAGATCCTGCCATAACTCAGCTGTCCATGACCTCCTCCTTTTTAGGTCTGGCATTAGGGCAGGTCATTATCGGTCCTGTTTCAGACGCTTTGGGCAGGCGCGGACCGCTGCTTGTCTCCCTGCTGGTCTTTGCCATCACGTCCTATCTGTGTGCCATCTCCCCCACGATAGAAGTTTTTATCTTCTGGCGCTTTTTTCAGGGCATGGCCGGAGCCGGCGGAGTGGTACTGGCCCGTTCCATAGCTGCGGATAAATTCAAAGGCTATGCACTTACGCAGTTCATGTCACTGCTTATGAGCATCAACTCGATTGCGCCTATTTTAGGCCCGATCATCGGCTCCTTTATCATCACGGTCGCTACCTGGCAGATGGTGTTTTACTTCCTGACCTGCCTAGGGCTTATTCTGCTGCTGCTCTCGGCTCTGGATGTACCTGAATCTCATCAGCCGTCACCTGAGCAGAAGCAGGTGCTTGCGGCCATCACTTCGATGTTCTCTGAACTTGGCAACCGCAGATTCGTGCTGGCGGTGCTGGCCCTGTCTTTCATTATGGGCGGCTTTTTCGGCTATCTTGCTGCCTCTCCTTTTATCTTTCAGGTCATCTACTCTTTCTCGCCTCTGCAGTATTCCCTGGCCTTTGCCTCCATTACTGTCTGCATCGCCATAGCCTCTATTCTGGCCGGCAGACTGGCAAAAAGGATGAAGGATCAGCGTTTAATCACTTTTTGTTATAGGTTCGCACTTTTGGCCTCCTCGCTGATTCTGCTGCTCGCGTTTTGCCCTCCTGCCTCGGTGCTGCCGGTGCTGTTATGTCTTATGCTCTTCTGCGCCATGATGGGCATGATTCAGACAGTAGGCTTTGGCATTGTCATGCGTTTAAAAAGGGGCGGAGCAGGAGCGGCCTCCGGGCTCCTGGGCGTGATGCATTTTCTGTTTGGCTCCTTAACTTCGCCTTTTATGGGCATTATGGGCGATCATTCCATGGTTCCGCTGGGGATCTGCATGGTAGGCGGATGCATCTGTGGTCTTATCGCGCTGAAATTTGCTCTAGAAAATAAAGATCACAAGTCATGATCTGACCTAAAATCCGTCTAGTCAGGCAAAATTTTATACCACTCAGCAGCCTTTACTAAGTTTAAAGCTAAGCTTTAGTTGTTCATCAGCATTTATAAGAACCCAGTCGCTTTGAAAGCTTAGGCTCATTTGGCCTGATTTCACTGAAGTTCTGATTAACTCTGATTCTGCAATTTTTTGCGCTTTTAACCTAAGGTAAAGCTGTCTGAGGATTACTCCTGTACAAGCTGCTCCAAGTTTCAGGTAATGGGGAGTTTTATGCTTCCTAGGATTTAGTTTTAGTAAGGATGCTGTAAGCTAGAGTTAATTAGGTTATAAGTAAGGCGTTAACTTTAGCTGAGTATTCATTCTTTGAATTTTAAAGGGATCTAATCAGAATTTAAGGGGTAGAGCACAACTTTAGGTAAGAGAGAAATTCTAACTAAGCTCTCACAAATTTAGGGTGTAAGGATAGAGGATAAGCTGAATGGGTCCGCTTAAGTATTAAACTTTATTCTTGCGTAAGCTCTAAGATTTGATTATCAGCATAAGATTTCATTCCTTTTTTTTATATAATAAAACCGTGGTCTAGATAATTATTAACACACTTTATTGATCAGGCATTTAATTAGACTAATAATATAAAGGATATATTATTAGTTACCATTTCAGATTGGTTAGAAGAGCTTATGTGGTTTAAAAGTTTTTTTAAGTATGTGGGATTAGTGGGATTAGCTTTAAGCCTGTCTGCCCCTGTATATGCGGCAGAACCGATGCGGATCTGTATGAAGCTTGGACAGGAGAGTTTTCTTTTGTGGTATGCCAAGGAGAAGGGCTGGGATCAGGAGCTTGGCTTAAATTATGAGCTGGATGTAGTTGAAGATACCGATGAAGAGCTGCTCAGCAAAGGCGCGCAGGATCATAAGCTCTGGGATGTAACCGCCACGGATCTGTTAAGTACAGTCCTGTTCAGTAAGAAGATGCCTTTAACTGCTTTTGCGCTGTTCAACAGTAAATCGCGCGGTACTGAAATCTTTGTCAGAAAGGACAGTGAAATCCTCAAGACCCAGGGCTGGAACAGTGCCTATCCGAATGTCTATGGCAGTCCCGAGTCCTTAAAGGCTAATACCTTTTTAGTCAAGGAAAATACGCCAACCTTTTTGATTCTGATGTGCTGGAGTCAGGTCTTTGGTCTGGATTTTAAAGATATCAAATATAAAAGTGTAGAGCCTCATGAGGCAATTGAGGCGATGAACGAAGACAGTGCTGACGGGCTTTTGCTTCTCTCCCCAAACACCTATGCTGCCGAGCTGCGTGGCTATGTACATGCGGCCAACGCTGAAGATCTTAATATCTTTATGCCGACGCTCTTCGTCGCGCATACTGAATATGCCAAGCAACATGCAAAAGAACTGGGCAAGCTGATTATGGTTTATGAAAAATACGTAGCTAATTTTGTAAAGCATCAGAGAGATATCTTCGCGGCCTATCATCAGTTTCTCAATGAACATTCTGAGCTTGAATTTACAGAGGAGTTCTGCTCAAGAGATCTGTTAAGGCAGCGCATCTTTAATCTCAAAGAGCAGTTTGATTTCTTCACGCCGACAAAAGACACCTGTAGGGTCAATGAGATCAGAAAGGATGTCTTAGGTGTGCTGAATAGTATTGCCGCTGAGCTTAAGTTCAGCGAACAATTTGCAGATAGCAACTATCAGCCGGTGTTTACGGATGCTTATATTAAGGAAGCCAGGGATATTGAAAGAAGCCTGCAGTCACCAAAAGCTGACAAATAAATGCCATAAAGCTAAGCCTTAGCTTTAAGCCTGGTCTGCCTTAAAAGGTGAACCGGGCTTTTTTATGGAAAGTCTGGCTTTATAGACTGCAGGCTGCTCTTAGGCTCTGAGCTTTAGTGCAGACGCTCTTCTTAAGCCAGCTTAAACTCGCTATAATACATGCGATGCAGCGAGACTTTGCGCCTGCAAGACAGCGAGGTCAGAGGTGGACAACAGGACCTTCTGGGAAAAAGAGCCCAGTATTCTCATTCACAAGCGTGATTATCGGGAGCATTCGCTGCTGCTCGATTTTTTCTGCTTAAACCTGGGCAGAATCAGTGCGGTTTATCATGTGCCTCAGAAGAACCGCAGCCGTGCTCAGGCCGATTTGCAGCCTTATCTGCCCTTAAGTCTTAACCTTAAGTCAGGCCGCTCTGAGCTGATGGTCCTCTGCGGAGTGGAGTGGGTAGAGAAAAGCAGGGCAGCAAGCCTTGCGGTGCCTAATCTGTTCTGTGCCCAGTACCTCAATGAGCTGCTGTATTATTTAATCAGGCAGGGCAGTACAGAGCCGGCTCTGTTTGTCTGTTATATGCAGACCTTAAGTCAGATTGAAAAAGGGCAGCAGATTGCTCTGTCCTTAAGACATTTTGAGGCGGTGCTGCTCGAGAGCCTAGGCTATGCGCTGCCTTATCCTCAGTTATGCAGTTCGCAGGATTTTGATCCTAAACTTGCCTATCGCTTCTCTTTGGAGCAGGGCTTCTATCCGTCCCGGGGACTGTCGGATCCCGAGGCGCTGAGCGGAGAGGTGCTGCAGGCTATCAGCCTTAAGGATTATCAGTATCCGGGGGCATTAGCTGCGCTCAAGATGCTGCATACATATATCTTAAATCAGCTGCTTGCAGGCAGAGAGCTTGAAAGCAGAAAACTGTACCGGGCTTATTTAGCTCTGAATTGACCAAAATTGCCAGGTAGGTGCATATGGTAAGTTTTTATCGGCCGCAGCAGGCTAAAGCTAAGAATATAGAATGCGAGCTTGACTGTCAGGAACTTGACCTGAAAGGACAGGGGGTCTGCCGCAGGGATGGACAGATCTGCTTTGTGCCGGGAGTATTGCCGGGTGAAAAGGTCAGGGTACGGGGGAGCATAGGGCCTAAGGGCAGCGGCAGACTCAGGCTGCTTGAAGTTCTGACCCCCTCAGCTCAGAGGGTGGCGCCGGATTGTCCCTATCTTGAGCATTGCGGGGGCTGCACTCTGCAGCATGTGCCAGCGGAGCTGGCGCTTGAGAGCAAGATAGCCGGACTCAGACGCCTCTATGGGAAACAGCTTAAAGCACAGCTGTCTGAGCCTGATGTGATAGTCAGAAGTCAGAATCTTAGTTACCGCAGAGCGGCCCGTTTTGCCGTAAGGTATGACCGCGGCAGGCTTTACCTTGGGTTCAGAGAGGAAGAGAGTCATAA
>JAILLS010000077.1 GCA_024693025.1 Succinivibrio sp.
ATATTATAATTATTTTTATTTGTTATTTAATTCTTCTAAATTTTTCAATGGCCTGGCATACATATCTTTGATTCTAGAGCGTAAGACCACCGGACATTCCTTAAGATAGGCATCAAACTGTGCCCGCTCTGCCTTAGATACCCCCTCCTCTCTGCCACAGGATAGCAGGCTAGTAGAGAAAATTGCATAATTATGCAAAATAAAATCATCAATGCGGGCGGCCAGCTCTGAAGCATCATTGAAACCTTTCAGAGGTTCACCTGCCACCAGCTTAATCCTGCCCTTAAAGCCCTTGATACCACGAATAATCGTGTCAATATCCTCAAACTCTTCCTTGTGATACTCGCCATTGTTTGCCTCACGCTCGGCAAGTTCGTGAGCTTTAGACACCGCATTGGGGTCATATTCGTAGGTAATAGACACCGGAATGATATTAAGACTCTCCATATAGGTCTTAAAATCCTGTTTAAGTACCTTGCCATAAAGAGCTATCATCTTGAGCACCGCTTCTTCGCAGCGGTCGTTGCCATCCTTGGCTCTGCCCTCACGCTCTGCGATCCAGATACTGTTGCCTTCAGCGACTGAGATACCGATGTAGGATGAGAGCTGACGCAGAGCCTGTAATTTTTCCCGAGGATAAACTACCGAGCGTTTGACAATAAAGCTTTTGTTCATACGCATCAGTGAGGTGGCAGCCGGCAGACGCAGCAGATTATCACCAATCGCGATTCTGGCAGTCTTAAGCCCGGCTTTAATCAGCGCCTTATCAATAAAGGCTGGATCTAAGGAGATATCACGGTGATTGGAGATAAAGACATAGCCGACATCTTTTTTGAGCTTGTCAAAGCCCACATACTCCACCGAGGTCGTGGTGGTGGCAATCACATGATCCATAAAATCGGACACCCGCAGCTGAAAATCATCCACCGAGTGAATTTTCTCAACTTTTTTAGTCAGGAAATGTCTGACTAACGGGGTTAGCACATAAGAAAAGAAATGCGATAGAATCGGATAACGGAAGCGCAAAATGCTATTAATCACGGTTTTGTCATTAATAACCTTTGCAAGTTCTGCTTCAACTTCGTTATCAGTGCAAGGACGAATGTCATCAAAAAAAGGATCAACACTCGAACTCACCTGAGCTTGCTGCTTCTCACTTGACATAGCCAAACTTAAACCCCAGATCGTCCTAAATGCGCTTATTCTAGCAAAAAATCCACTGCCTGTCAGATTAAGCTACATTCACAGCCCTGTGATAGTATGAAATTCTGCTTCCGCATAGGTATCAGTCATCCCTGAGACATAGTCTAGGATCAACCTGATACGGCAATACATCTCACCGTGCTCCCTTAAGGAACAAGCCTTGAAATAGGTCTCACGATACCGCCTTGAGATACGGCAGGCCACCCGTTTTAAGAAAGGATCTCCTCCAGATCCGGACAGTTCCTTCTGGAAAGTGCTCACATCTTCCGTCAGGAGTTTAGCGCAGGTCTGCAGAATGCCCAAAAGATAGGCTCTGCCAGACAGTTCCAGACTTTCAATCGCAGGATTCACATAGACTTTCTTCTGCTCATAATCATGCAGCAGATTGACTAAAGTCAGACCTTCACAGGCTGCCTGTGAAAAATCAGGTTCACCTGTCTCACAGAATAGTTCCAGATTAGAGGCTACTGCGGATGATAAATCTTCAATATAGGCCTGAGCAATTACGTCTCTTAAGTAAAAAAGCGCCTCTGATGGCTGATGGATAAAGGTATCTGCCACCAGGCGATGATTGAGAATATCCTCAAACCGTGACATTTCAGACATGCGTGCTAATTTATCGCACATATGCAGAATGTCATAACGATCTACAAGGCCCCGTTCAAAACCATCCTCCAGATCAGCCAGCACATAAGCAAGATCATCCGCCCATTCAATAATCGAGGCAAAAGGATGACGATTGAGCGTGCCTCTGACTTCCCGCATCGCATCAAGCAGAGGCTTTTCAGTAAGATACACTCCAGTATGACCATAGGCCCAGGAGTAAAAATCACTGTGATAGGTATGAGTTCCCGCTCCCTGCCCCTTACCTCTTAACAGCTCTGCAATAGTAAACGGGATCTTGATGGTTGAGAGATACTGGGTAAAGGAAAGATTCAAGCCATGGATGGTATGCAGCACCCTCAGTCCCTGAGCGTTGCCGTTAAAGGCGCAGAGATCCTCTTTCTCGCCATCCCGCAGTTCACAGCTCAGTCCCTGATCGTTTAAAAGCTCGGATAGAAAAGAGCGGATCACCACTTCACCAAAATGCCCGAAAGGCGGATTACCCAGATCATGAATCAGGGCACTGCTCTCTACACAGCGTAGAATCTGATGGGTCAGAGGTTTAAGTTTAGCGCCTGATTTGTTAATGATGGCGGTGGCAATAAAACGCGCATAGGCCTGCACTTCCAGAGAATGAGTCAGACGGCTGCGTGAAGAGGCTTTGACATCGAGCGGGAAAACCTGAGTTTTTTGCTGCAGTCTCCTGAGCGGAGACATCATGGAAATTTTATAGTAGTCGCTTTCAACACCAAAATCGCTGGCAGATGACTCTGCCAGCGACGCTAGAAGCTGACCTTTTTGAAGGGATTCTTTCCTCAGACGCTGAGGAAAGAATAGCTGTCGAGCTTCAAATCCCATATACCTTAGAAGGATGGGATGAATGGAGCACGATAATTATCAAAGTCTTCAAATAACTGAGGTTCATCCTCCTGCAGCTTCTTGATCATATTGCGGGTCACCAGGGTCACACCGCCTTCTGAACGATAGAAGCGCTTAGCATCGAGCTCTGGATTCTCACCGATCACTAGGTTGCGAGGCAGCTCAACTCCACGATCTAAGATCACCTTAGTTAACCTGACTCCACGGTGAATGATGCAGAATGGCAGAATTACCGCCTCTGACAGGAAGCAGTTTGAATGCACTCTTGAGGAAGAGAACAGCACTGACTGATTCACGGATGAACCTGAAATAATACAACCTGCGGAGCAGACTGAATTTCTCACAATAGTCGAGGTGCCGTTGATATCCTGTACATACTTGGCAGGAGGCAGCTGAGGCAGAGCTGTCCAAATCGGCCAGTTGATATCATAAATGTCCAACTGAGGCTCAATGGAAGCAATATCCATATTGGCAGCCCAGTATGCATCAATGGTTCCGACATCACGCCAGTAGACCAGATCCTTGTTGCCGCTGTTACGGATGCAGGACTTGGTGAAGTTATGAGCGTGAGCCTTACGATCCTTAACCACCTGAGGAATAATATCCATACCGAAGTCACGATGTGAGCCTTTGGTCTCTGCGTCTTTCTGCAGCACATCATAGAGGAAGTCTGCATCAAACACATAAATACCCATGGAGGCAAGACTCTTGTTTGGATCACCTGGCATTGCAGGAGGATCTTTCGGCTTTTCAATAAACTGAGTGATCAGATTATCATCATCCACATTCATCACACCTAAGGCTGAAGCCTGTGAACGATCTACCGGAATACATGCGACTGTAAGAGGAGAGCCCATTCTAATATGGTCTAAAATCAAAGCGGCATAATCCATCTTATAGATATGATCACCAGCTAGGATCAGCACATATTTTGGACCATGATCCCTGATGATGTCGATATTCTGATAGACAGCGTCTGCAGTACCCTGATACCAGTGCTCTTCATCAATACGCTGCTGAGCAGGCAGTAAATCAACAAATTCATTAAGCTGATTTCTCAGGAATGACCAGCCTGACTGTAAATGGCGCAATAAAGAGTGCGACTTGTATTGCGTTACCACACCGATTCTTGAGATGCCAGAATTAACGCAATTTGACAGCGCAAAGTCAATAATTCTATATTTGCCGCCAAAATAAACCGCAGGTTTTGCTCTGGTATCAGTTAAAGCTTTAAGTCTGCTTCCACGTCCGCCTGCTAAAACTAGGGCTAAGGTTTGATTAGCTACATCACGTGCACTATCCACAGTTATACTCCTCTGCATTTGATATTCAGTTCAATCTTTTTACAGTATATTCAATTCTAAATTTTATGGAGCAAAAACACCTCGTTTGTCTGCTACGTTTGAGAGATTGAGCATATTTTTTATGATTACACTTTGTATATACAGCACTCTCTTAAGGAGACGTATATTTTTAAAGGTTTATTTGCGCTTCCATTTTGCTTTGATTCAATATAGCAATTTTATTTTTACTTAATTAGTCGGACTTTTTTGAACCTCGGACTATCTCAAGCTTTTTGCAAAAAAATAAGCGTAAGACGGTATAACTCTGCATAATTAAGCTAAAATCAGTTAAATTGAGCTTAAATTTTAAGCATTGGGATTAAAAATTTAATTTAACGGAGGGTCGTGCTGTAACACCTGCAGCAGACAGCCATGAAACTATGAAGATTGGAATTATTGGCGCCATGGATCCTGAGGTTGATACCTTAGTAAACGAATTAAAAAATCCACAACAGCAGCAGATCGGCTATGCCCAAATTTTTGAAGGTGAGCTCTGCGGACACAATGTGGTAATTGCCAGAAGCGGCATTGGTAAAGTCTGTGCAGGCAGTATAACTGCTCTTATGATCGCGTTGTTTAAAGTTGACTGCATTGTCAATACCGGCTGTGCCGGCGGGATCTCCAATAATCTTAAGATTGGGGATACAGTACTGTCGTCTAAAGTCGCTTTTCATGACTGCGATCTGACTATATTCGGTTACTCCAAAGGGCAAATGGCAAATCACTCTCTGTACTTTGAAGCAGATCAGGGGCTGATCAGAGTAGCATTTGAAGCGGCTAACTCCCTGGATGCCTTTAAAGGTGCTATTCATAAAGGTGTCATTTTATCAGGTGATCAGTTTATCTCCGATCAGGATAAAAAGCTTGAACTGGTCGAAACCTTCCCTGAAGCTATGGCAACCGAAATGGAAGGAGCTGCCATTGCTCAGGTAGCTTCAGACTTTAAGAAGCCTTTCATCGTCATCCGTGCCATCTCCGATGGTGCCTCAGAGGGAACCCCT
>JAILLS010000079.1 GCA_024693025.1 Succinivibrio sp.
ATCATCTGTGATGTTCTCGATAATTACAAAGATGAAGCTGTAATTGCTCAGTGCCGTGAGAAAGTAAAGGCATTATGTGCTAAATTCCCTGTATACAAGGATTAGCTAGATAATCAGGAGAAAATCTATTTTGTCAGATAAAGGACAGACAGATATATCCTATATGAGGCGAGCCTTAGCGCTCGCCTCTTTAGGTTTATACAGCACCTATCCCAATCCAGCCGTCGGGTGCGTGATTGTGAAAGACGGCAGGATCATAGGCGAGGGCTATCATCATAAGGCAGGTCAGCCGCACGCAGAAATCGAAGCCCTCAAAAGTGCAAACTTCAATGTAGCAGGCGCTACCTGCTATGTTACCCTGGAGCCCTGCTCGCATTACGGCCGCACGCCGCCGTGTGCTCTCAAACTCGTGGAGATGAAAGTTAAAAGGGTGGTCATTGCCTGCGGCGATCCAAACCCTAAGGTTGCAGGGCGGGGTATAAAAATTCTAAAGGATGCTGGCATCGAAGTTACTGAGCATGTGCTCGAACAGGAGGCCTTTGAAATTAATAGGGCCTTCTTCAAGGCGATTGTAGAAAATATTCCCTACGTCAGCGTGAAAATCGGTATGAGTCTTGATGCCAGAACCGCACTTACATCAGGCGAGAGCCAGTGGATCACAGGCGAGGAGTCCCGATCTGATGTGCAGGATCTGAGAGCGACCTCGGATGCGCTGATAACCGGGATTGGCACTGTTGCAGCTGATAATCCAAAGCTTAATGTAAGATACTCTGATCTGCCCTCTGAGGTTAGGTCTAAAATCAGTGCTGATACACTAAGGCAGCCGCTTAAAGTCGTGTTAGACAGTCATGGTGCGCTGGATATTGGCAGATACCAGCTCTTCACTACGGGCAAGGTACTGTGGTGTACTGCAGATGACGGCGTAGAGACTGCCTCTGAAGAGCGCATAAATGATGAGGTCACAAGAGTGAAGCTGCCTTTAGAAAACGGCCTTATAGATCTTAAAGCGCTGTTAGACTATTTAGGCACTCTGGGAATTCGCCGAGCACTGGTTGAGGCAGGCGCTACACTGTCATCAGCCTTTATAGAGCAGACTCTTGCCGATGAAATTATCTGCTATGTGGCGCCGAAAATCATCGGCGGCAGCTCACAGAGTACCTTCAGACTGCCAGAAATTGCCGAGCTCAATGCTAAAACTGCCTATAAGTTCAGCAAGGCAGAGATCAAAGGTGCGGATGTAAAATTAACTCTGCGCAGGAATGCCTGATAAACTTATAAGTTTTAAAACTTGGCTTAATATTTGGTAATATGCAGCTGAAGTATTTGCAAGGAAACAGGTAGAAAGACAATGTTTACGGGAATTGTAGAAGCCGTAGGTACTCTAAAGAGGCTTACCATGCACGGTCACGGCGCTCAGATAGAAGTGAGCGTTCCAGAATCCTTCCGCCTGCAGGAGCGGGTGGTGATAGGGGATTCCATTGCGAACAACGGCGTGTGTCTTACGGCCACGTCTTTAAGTTATGACAGCTTTACTGCTGACGTGTCCAAAGAGACTATCGAAAATACCTGTTTTAAACATTATAAAAGAGGTCAGCCTATCAATCTGGAGCTGGCCTGCACGCCTTCAACCCATCTGGGCGGGCACATAATGCAGGGCCATGTGGACGGCATTGGAAAGGTAAAGGCCGTTATCGAGAATACCGACAGCAACGATGTCTGGATTGAAGCTCCGCATGATCTGATGCGCTATATTGCCCATAAAGGCTCGATTGCCGTGGACGGCATTTCGCTTACGGTCAATGAAATCAGGGAAGACAGCTTCAGACTTACCATGATTCCGCATACTCAGGAGTCGGTGGCTGCTGTGTTTTCTGAGGGCAGCGAGGTTAATCTTGAAGTTGACGTTTTAGCCCGCTATCTTGAACGCCTGTTTTTAAGCAGCCATGAGGAAAAGCAGGCAGAAAAATCTCAAGATTCGGAGATTACTCTGGATAAATTAATGGAAAACGGATTTTTTTAGCCAAAGATAAGCTAAAATATGCCAAATTCTGAGGAGAACAAAATTATGACAGTAAAAGTGATCGAAGGAATCAAACCTTGCAGAGATGGCAAGT
>JAILLS010000081.1 GCA_024693025.1 Succinivibrio sp.
AAAAAAACGCGCCCTAGGCGCGCGTGGCGGTGAGATCGGGATTCGAACCCGAGATACGCGTTAACGTATACACGCTTTCCAGGCGTGCTCCTTCAGCCACTCGGACATCTCACCGTTGTTTGACAACGGTGCATATTTTACCTAAAAAAATCCCTTTTGCAAGAGATAACTCTTGTTTTTTTAAAGTAACTTCGTCAAGCACCTGTCAAAATCTGGTCTGAGGCTTTCATCATCCCTGCAGTTTCAGCTTCAGGCATGATGAATCTGATAGTGCAGCAGCACTACTCCGGCACGTACCTCCCGACACTCTAAAAGCTCCAGCTTCTGTCCCTCGCAGGGCTGTTCGGTAGGCTGACCGCGATATTCAAACAGGCTGTTGATGCCTGACAGTCCGTCAATGCCAGGATAGATGATGGTATAAAGCTCATCGATGAGCCCGAGGCGCAGGAAAGAGCCATTGAGAATACCGCCGCCCAATAGCCTGACTGTCTTAATTCCGAAATCCTGATAGAGTGATTCAAGGGCCAGTCTGCAGTCATGGCCGTCGGCTCCGGCAAAGGTATAGGAGATCTCCTTGCTGCGCAGGAAGGTCAGGTATTCTTCCGAGACGATGGTCGAGCCGAGCATGGCGACCACTGAGCGGTTGTCAAGCAGATCGTCCTGATAGCAGAGCAGACCTGCCGAGTCAAAGACCACGCACAGCTCAGGAGTTTTGCGGATCCCTCTGAATGCGGAGAGCTCGGTGGGCTGCGTATGAGTATTGGAGCTGAAAATCTGTTTTACATAGTGCTTCTGCACAGTCACTCTGCCTAACAGATTGGCATCAGCCTGAATACTATTGAGAGTCTCATAATATACATCAGGATCTCCTTCGCCTTTTTCGTCATATAGCTCTGACCAGCGTTTTTCATCGATACGGCCATCAACTGAAGTTTCCATCAGGCAGATCACCTTAGGTCTGTTTTGAGTCTGTTCCATTGTCGCGCTCCTTATCAATCTTTTTAGAATACACTCATTTAATAAGGCAGCTAAGACAAATTCTGCTTTTTGTGACGACCTGCCTAAGGCTCAGAGCTAAAATTATTTAACTTACTGAAAATAAACCTTATCTATTGAAACGCCCTTCAGAGGAGGCTGAGCAGTGACCCGCTCTGCTCTCCTTTAGACTCTGCCTTTGCCTGACGGGGCCGGTCTTGTCAAAGTTCTTACGTAGCTCAGGGTTCTTAAGGCTGAGCCGAGCACCGGGGTCTTTGGGCTGTGCTCGAGTCTGCCGCCTTCGACCAGATTGCCGATTAAAGGCGGCAGCTGGAAGCTCAGAGCCTGGATAAACATGCCGGTGAAGACGATGAGCAGACAGTCCTGCAGAGTGATCTCACGCTCGAGAATCTTGACTGAGGAGAGCAGGGTCTCCAGAAGCTCAAAGCCGACATTGCAGATAATGATGGTGACCATGAGCTGTACGGCCACGGAGATAATCGCCTTGAGATAATTGACGGCGATATTGCGGGTAAAGGGCATGGAGCCAAAGCCCAGCGCAAAGACTCCGCAGAAGCATAAGCCGTAGGCGGCAAGATACAGCAGGCCATAGCGGGTGACCACCGAGGTAATGAGATAGAAAAAATAGAGACAGGGCAGCGAGAGCAGAAATTTACTGAAAATATTCAGCCCGCTGTTGGAGATGGTGTCAAAAAAGGTGACGGCCAGATTGAGACTGGTGCTGAAGATCTCCGCCGGTCCGCGATCCTGGCGATCGGCAATCGAGGTGAAGCTGTCGATGACCGAGGCGCCGATGGCAGGACCATTGAGCAGCAGAAAATAGAAGAGTCCGGTAAGCAGGGTCAGTCTTACCAGGGTGGCAGTGAACACCTCCATGCTGTCATGGCGGAAGATAAGCTTAGCGCCTTCATAGACAAGAACCAGCGAGAAGGTCAGCCAGAACAGACGCTCGGCAGCGTCAAGCAGGCGCTCTGCGTAGGTTGAAAAGCCGAGCTTGAAGGCCTGAGCCACGCTTGAGAAGGTCTGCGCGCTGTCAAAGAGCAGATCGGTTGCTCCTGCCTGACAGGTAAGAGGCAGGCCGATAAGCAGCAGCGTGAGGGCCAGACGCAGAGAGGGCCTGGGGAGAGGGTAAAGTTTATTTAACATAAGGACTGACTCTTAAATCAAAGTGTTTGACAGCCTCGGCCACTGTGCCGATTTTGACAAAGCGCTCTTCAATGGCCTGCTCGGTCTGATTTTCAAGCTTCTTGGCCGAGAGCTCGTTGATTTTGAGCGTCAGCAGCGTGTTAAGCTGCTTGGAGAGCAGATTGAGACTCTGCGCGGAGGACTGTGAAATCTTAAGCAGGGCATCGAGCAGGGCTGCATAGCCCTCTGCGCTGCTGCTCTCCTCACTGAGCTTTAGAAGATGCTGCTGCATCTCAAAGAGCTGCTCTCTGGTCTCTTTAACTTCAAGCGCACTGTGCTTGAGCGCAGTCAGCTCCTTGGACTGCAGCCCGAGCTTGACCTTGGCAAACTCACAGTTGAGGGTTTTTAAACAGTTCTCCCACACAGAGTTGTTGATCTTGGCGGAGAGATAACGCACAAAGGCCTCATACTCATCAAAGGTGGCAAGATTGTTCTCCATCAGAAGCCTGGCCTTCTGCCCGAGCTCTTCAAGCTCAGCCCAGTTCTCCCTGTGGCCAAAGCTGTGATCGTTATCGTTCAGCTCTTTAAGATAAACCTGTGTTCTAAGCTGCTCCTGCAGAATTTCAGTCTGACGCTCAAGCGTCTGAATGCGCTGCTGATGATTGCTGTTGACTGCTCTAATCAGCCTGTCATCGACCACCGCCTGCGGGGCGGCCAGCAGACTGCAGCAGTGCGCAAGCAGGGTCAGGAACAGGGCTGTCTTAGTCATGATGTTATTCATTCTTCATAATCTCCTTTAAAATACAAATCTTTAACTACGGCGATATTGAACATGGTGCCGGGCTTGAGCGACAGGGTCGGGGCCAGATTCAGATGCCGCTCGAGCAGGCGGGTGGAGGCCTGACCTATCTGGGTTTCAAACTGCTGCGCCATCAGAGCCGTAGGGCGGGGTTTGCCGTGTTCATCGTAGACATCGCGCGACACGATAGCCTCTGCGGTGGCAAAGCCTGCAAGCAGAAAGGAGTCAAGAAAGATCCTGGCATAGTGATTGTCCACCTCAGCTTCAAGGCCTGAATAGCCGTCAAGACCCTGTCCGGGCATGGCTCCTAGATTGAGCGAGCGTCCGTCGGGCAGAATAAGACGCGAAAAGCCGCTGAAGATGCGCTCAGTTCCCATCTGTACTTCCGAGGCATACTGACCAATCAGCCGTGAGCCGGAGGGCACCAGCAGATGCTCTCCGGTCAGCGAGTCATAGATATCCGTGGTGACCTGCGCGCTGATCTGACCTGGCAGCTCGGAGCGGATGCCGGTGATGAGCACGGCCGGGATGAGACTGCCCTGCATGAGCACATAGGGCGAGCGCACCTCCTCCACCTCATGCTCGTTGATATAGGCGCGGTTTTCAAACTGACTGAGTGCTGACAGCTGTCCTGAGCTCTGCCCATCCTGAGGCTTGCCTGCCTCTCTGCTGCCAGGATTATCCTTAACCGCTGGCAGGTTCTTAGCCTCGGTAAAATCTAAAGACACTGCCGCCGGGGCCTTGAGTGCCTGCTCAAGCAGCTGCCGCTCCCGCTCCTGTTCAGGACTGACGGTTCTGACAGGCTGTGGTGCAGGAAGAGGCTCAGCGCTGCCTTGTGTCTCCTGCTGCTCACTTTCCTCCCTGAAATTATCAAGCCTGTAGGAGAGCAGAGGCAGATCGTTAAGCTCGCCTTCAGCTAGATTTGCTTCAGGCTCCTCCTGGGGTTCTGCCTTTGGCTCCTTAGGGGGCGCAGGAGATCTGAAGAGTTCCAGGGCCTTGTCCGAGGCATCCTTAAACTCATAGTCAGGGGGCTTTGCTGCCTGACTGTGGGCGCTTTCACTTAACAGAACGGTGCTGATGAGAATGCTTGAGAGCAGCACGCACAGTCCCATGAAGATTTTGCGGTTGGACAGCACCACGCGCTGCTCAAGATTCTGATTGTTGCCTTCCATGCTCTCTCCTATTCATCAAGCCCGACGCTCAGTGCCGTATGGGGCTTTAAGCGGTGCTGTCTTAGGATATAGCCGCGGCTTAGGGTCAGATTGAGCGTACGCAGGCACAGCACCGTAAGTCCGGTGCCCTGCAGCTTTCTGACTTCCAGCCTCTCCCCCGCGCAGTCACTGCCCTTGCAGACCTCAAAGCGGTATTTTTCAAGCGCCGCGGTCATCTCCTGTGTGAGCATACTTGAGGGCGTGAACTCAAAGGGCAGATTAAAGTCTGGCAGTCTTGCGCGCAGCGCCTGTGCCAGCTCCTCACAGGCAGGCTCATATCTGCCCGCCTCCGAGGCAGAAGCTGAGAGCGCGGTCAGTGCAGCAAGGAGGGATAACAGCCCTTTTTTAAAACTTTTTTGTATGATAGATATCCACACGTTTTTCTTCATCGCCTGTATCCAGCAGTAGCACAAGGTGCGGGGGAATGGTGTCGAGCATATAGGTCGTACCATGGGTCCTGTAGTTGAGATTTTCCCGGCGCTCTGAGCTGAAGAGTCCGCCTTCCTGACTTATCGAGAGCAGGGCAGGCATTTTGTACTGTCTGATGCGCATCGGCATCTTGATATAGGTATGCCGGCCGTCGTTGTAGACCTGCTCAGGCGTAAGTTCAGAGCTGCCCTCCACAAGGTATTCAGTATCAAGCTCTACAAGGGCCGCGCTCCGGGCGCGTGACGCTCGCTCCGACGCTCTTTGCGGCACGGCACCTTCCTCTCTTTCGGGCAGATTGATGAGATTATCGCTGTAGGTGAAGCTTACCTGCGTCATGTTCTGCGAGGCCGAGGACTTGAGGATCAGATGATAGGCCCGCCGATTGGTGCCGATGACCAGGGAGGTGGTCAGGTTGACCGCCAGGGGCTTGATGCTCAGATGCTGCACGAGATTATCCCCGCTGCCGGTTTTAAACTGATTGACATTCCAGCGTACCGTATCCCCGAGCATGACCGAGGTGATCTGCTCGCGCCGCTCCAGCGCAATATCACACAGTCTTAGCACCTGACAGACAATGGTAGGCTCTGCCTCCATGGCATAGTCAAACACCTGCGCAGGCGCTAAAGAGGGCAGCAGGGTGAACAGGAGCAGAGTCTTGGCAAGTCTAGCCATGAGCCTTACCCTCCTGCTCATCCTGAGCAAAGTTGCTGGTCTCAATTCTTGTGATCATCAGGCCTAGAGGATTTTTCTTGAGCAGGGCAAAGTTCCTGGTGTCGACCCTGCAGATCTGATAGCTTACGGTGTTCTGCTCATAGCGCACGATGCCGCTGTTTAAAAAGCGCTTTTTAAAGCCGATGATAAAGGTCTTGCTCTTTGGGACTTCCTTGACCAGGGTGACCTCCACCTGCACCGGGTTCTGCTGCATCACGCCTTCCTGCCTGTAATAGCTGCTGATGGTCTCATAGGCGGAGGTGCCCTCCTGCAGCATGGCATAGACCTTCTGCACCTTCTCAAGCTGTACCGCATCATCAAGGCTGCGCGAGTAGAGATTCTGAATGAAGTCAGTCAGCGCCCAGGCTATGAGGCGCTCGGAGACCTGCTCTGAGGGCTTTAACTCCTCGCGCGCAAGAATCGCCCCCTGCGCGTCAACCGTGACCACATAGGGAATATATTCGCCGCGCGCCGACTCATAGACATAGGCAGCGAGCCCCAGAAAACCAAAGCAGCCTGAGAGCAGCATAAAGCATAGAGGCATCAGGGTCTGACGGATAAAATAGCTTCTCAGGCTGAGGGCGGACAGCTCTGCGGGCAGCGTAGGCCGGTTAACTGAGTTTTTCATAAAAATCCTCCCCATACTTTTTAATCAGTTGATCAGTTCTGTTCACGCCGCTCTCGGTGCTGAAGCTTAAGAGCTTCAGCAGAGGTGGCGGCAGCTGCAGACAAAAGTTTGAAAAGTGCTCGTTTTTTAAAAGAAAATAGTCATGCTTGGGCCTGCCTCTGGCAATTTTGTGCATCTGGGCATCCGTAAGGCCCATTTCGGTATAGACGGCGCTTTCAAGCTTTGACAGCACATCGGCGTTAGGCAGGAAAAAGCGGGTTTTGGCACAGTCAAGCAGATCAAAGAACAGCCCTGACTGCTTAAAGTCACTGACTGACTGCGTGGCCAGGATGACCAGCACATTCTCCTTGCGCAGGGTCTTAAACCAGGTCAGAAGCTTCTGGGCAAAGACCGTATCGCCGAGCATGGCCCAGGCCTCATCGAGGATAATGGCCCGCGGCAGGCCCTGCACGAAGGTGCTCTCGATGAGATTGAAGATATGATTGAGCACCGGCAGCCTGAAGGACTCGGGACGCTCAAAGAGATCCGCGCATTCAAAGACGGTCAGGGGCGCGCTGAGATCAGGATTGCTTCTGCCGTTGAGCAGGGCCTCGGCACCTCCGATAAGATAGGGCTTAAGCGCCGCCTCCACCGTACTGTCAGTGAGGCAGATGAGAAAATCATCAAGCGTGCGCTCCTCAGGGGGATTATGGCTTAAGGTCGCAAGTGCCTGCTGCAGTCTGGCCACAAGCTGCGGCTCAAGCATGAGATGATTGAGCCGCAGACACAGCTCTAAGAAGTTTAGGGCGCGCTCCTGAGCCTTGGGGGTGTCAAGCTCGCGCAGCGGACTTAGGCTGGTGCGCGCATCAAAGCGCAGATGGCTGCCGCCCAGTGCCCGGCACAGCGCATAGAAGGAGCAGCCCTTGTCAAAGGCAAAGATCTGCATCCCCTGATAGCGCAGCAGATTGAAGATGAGAGCGCCCAGCAGCACGGACTTGCCCGCACCCGGCGGACCTACGATCAGACTGTTGGCTAAATCCTGCTGATGCAGATTGAGAAAAAACTTCTCGCCGCTCTCTGTTCTGCCCTGCAGCAGGGGGGAGGCATGCGGGCCGTAGAAGGGATTTGGACTGTAGCGCTCACCCTCATAGACCGCACCTTTAGGCAGCAGGCAGGAGAGCATCAGATTGGAGACCATGGTGCGCCTGAGATTATGGGCAAAATCCCCGGGCAGAGAGCCAAGGAACGCTTCAAGCGTGTTGAGCGTCTCAACCCTTGCCACAAAGCCTAAGGCTGAGAGCGTCTTGCACACCTGACTTACGCGCTCTTTTAATGTCTCAAAATCCTCAGCGCGCACTATCACTCCCGCGGTATAGGCGCCAAACAGCAGGGTCTGACTGTTGACGGCGCGCAGCGCCTCCTCGGTGGCATCCACCTGATCAAGCGCATTGCGATCGACTCTGGCATCCTCCACATTGAGGACCTGTGCTAAAAAGCCATGGGTCTTTTGCGCCCAGATGCCGCGAATTCTGCGCAGCGCCTGCTGCGAGGTCTTACGGTCAAAGCTTACGAAGCGGGTGGAGTAGCGGCAGGGAAAAGGCAGGGCGCACAGGGCCTTTAGTGCCTCTGCTTCAAGCTCCGAGGGCATGCCGTCCACGGCGATAAAGCCAAGATAGTCTGAGCCAAGCTTTGGACAGGTGCTGATCTCAAGATCCGCGCAGGAGAGCAGCGTATCAAGGCTGCGCTGCGCTTCACTGAGGATAAGATGCTGCTCCTTGCCATAGATTACGGTATAGAGATAGTCAAGCGCCTGATGGGCATAGCCGCGCTCGTTCGTCTCAAGCTTCAGAGGTGAGACCTCATAGACCAGGGAGAGGGCATCCTCAATCGGCTTGAGGCTCTCGCTAAAGCGTTTAAGCTCTAAAAGGAGCGCCTTTGAGGGCGGCAGGGCGTAGAGCAGGGAAGCAAACAGGGCCTTTTTGCGCGTCAGCTTTTTGGTGACGCTAAGATAATAGCTGCGCTCAAGCGCCGGAGAGGCCTTAGAGGCCTCTTTTAGCACCTCGGCATAAAAACTGCAGCATTTAAGCCTGCTCTCATCCTGTGGATAATAGTGAGGATCCTCTCCTGTCAGTACTTCAAAATGCATGAGATAGCCTTCATCAAGCTGCAGGATCACCTTAGAGAGCCGATCCCGCAGCGCCTCAAGCTCAAGCTGACTTAGGCAGCTTAAATCCTGCGGCCTGAGTCTGAACACACTCATCAGTGCGCCTTCCTTAAGGGCGATGACCTGATCGCCAAGGCATCTTGCGTAAGGCAGCAGCGAGCTCAGGCTTGGATAGCGCCTAAAGCACTCTTTTTTCGGGCGCAGCATGATAAGGCACAGCACAAGACCCAGCGCGCAGCAAAGAGCCGCGGTCAGGGCAAAGTTAAACAGACTATGGCTCATGAGATAACTCGCTTCCAGAAAGATAATAGGGACTTGCGTAGCGTCCAAGTCTCAGGCGTACCCTGAAATACAGGGGGTCCTGATGATTCAGATAGCGCATCAGCGCCATGCCAGCACACCACATGGGCAGCAGCGCCAGACTGTGCAGCGCGCCTGACTGAAACAGCCAGGCAGCCAGGGTGGCGCAGATGAGGGTGAAGAACATGCCCAGCTCTCGATCGCAGCCCATAAAGGAGCTGTGCAGCTGCAGAGAGCTTGGACAGGAGACTTTAGCGGCCATGGCCTAGCCTATCAGCTGCAGCTGTTCATGGGTGCACAGCTTAAGCTCAGTGCGCCTGAGCCTTTCAAAATAGTCAGGCGCGGACTGCTGCTTTGAGCAAAGCTCCTCCTGCACCTGCGGATCCACATAGGTGGGTGCGGTTTCCGTGAGCTGTTCAGGGCTTATCACCACCGCGCCGTTGAAGAAATTGGAGATCAGGGAATTGGAGCCTAACAGCAGCGCCATGACCATCACAAGATAGATAAGCGTGCGGATAAAGCGTCCCATCTCACCGCCAAGAAAGATGAGCGAGCTGCCGGCGGCCACCATGCCGAGCAGCGCCACAGACATGGCCACAGGTCCCGTAAAGGACTGCTGCAGCGTCAGAAGCCAGGACTCATAGGGCAGGGCCGCATTGGGAGAGGTGCTCGAGGCCAGGACCTGAGTGCTCAGAAGGGTAAGGCCTAAACCTAGGCCCAGTCGGGTTTTAGCTAACATATTGTTACTCCATGTTTGATAAGTTTGAAAATTTAAACTGTGCGTTGACAAAGCCTTCCACCCGGGCTATTTGCAGCAGGCGGCGTGCCGGGCTGCGGCCGAGGATGGCAAGATATTTCACGCCCTCGCTGACCAGCGCCTCAAGGTGCTCGGGCGCCTGCGGATGCCTTGAGATCAGAAGGCAGAGTCTTTTGAGCGCCTGCGGCACACTGCCTGCGTGCAGCGTGGCAAGACCACTGTGACCGGTGGTCAGGGCATCGATGAGATCTAAAGCTTCCATGCCGCGAACCTCGCCTACCACGATGAGATCCGGGCGCAGGCGCAGCGAGGATCTGAGCAGCAGCCCAAAATCGGCTTCAGCGCTGGGGTGCAGGGCGACGTGATTGCGAAGGGGGATCTGCAACTCCGCGGTATCCTCAATGGAGATGACGCGCATCTGAGGCTTGAGGATGGAGAGCTCCTTAAGGCAGGCATTGAGCAGGGTGGTTTTGCCGCAGCCGGTCGGACCGCAGATAATCAGCGGGACCTGGGCTTTTAAAATGTCTCTGAGCAGGTCTGCCTGCTCGTCTGTAATAAAGTGCTGCTCAGCAAGCTCGGCAAAACTAAGTGTGAGCGCATGATGGGAGCGGATACAGAAGCAGGGATTAGGCACCAGCGGCGGCAGCAGTCCCTCAAAACGGGCCTCACTGTGCGGCAGCTTGCCGCTGACCACCGGGCAGAGCGGTTTTAAATCCTGATTTAACAGCTTGGCCATGGTTCTGACCACGCCTTCTGCCTGATGCGCACCGAGCCTGCCCAGAAAGCTAAGTCCCTGCTGCCTCGTTTCACAGAACACCTGACCGTCGGCATTGACCATAATTTCAGAGATGCTCTCATCTGCAAGGGCGCTTATGATCTCCTCTCCTAAGGCACTCTCAAGCCTGAGACTGGCTCGCTCCATGCTTGTCTCCATCTAGATTACTCCTTATGTAAAAAACGAGATGCAGTTTAAAGAGAGCAGCAGGCGGTGGTGAGATTAAGGAGGCAGAATTAGCCGGATTCACATACATAGCAAGGCTTAATCTGAATAATTAGCTGATTTTAAATCCAATGATTTTTAACAAAATGTTTAAGCCGGTTCTGTGAGCTAAGCACAAAAAGCAGTTCAATTTGACGACGTGTTTCACAATTCATTTTTAGAAAAATGTTAAAATTTAAAGACGCTGTTAAAGAAGCGGAGCGTTCAGCTCTGCTTTAGATCAGTAGCCAGATAATTATGGTGGTTATATGAAGACACGTACCGTGATGGTGTTGGGTGCTGTAGGACATGTCGGTCCTTACATTGTAGATGAGACTTTGAAGTTAGGGCATAAAGTGCGTGCTCTGATCTGGAATGCAGAGAAAAGTGCTAATTTACCCTCTGAAATAGGCAGAGTTGAAGGTCGGCTGGATGATGTCTCCAGACTGTCTTTACCGCTTGAAGGCGTGGATGGTCTGATAGTTCAGGTCGGCATGGCCAGAAACATCGGCAATAATCCTGAGATCATCGACTACCGTTCTCTG
>JAILLS010000082.1 GCA_024693025.1 Succinivibrio sp.
TATGACCGCCCGTTCAGGCCGCCATATGATTAAATCCGTGCTGACCAATCTTGGCTATCAGGAAGGCACCTATGATCTCGATGAGATCTATCAGCGCTTCCTAAAGCTTGCCGACCGCAAGGGCCAGGTCTTTGACTATGATCTTGAGACCCTGATGTTCTTCTCCCATGAGCTTGAGGAGGAAACCCAGTTCTCCCTTGACAATCTCTCGGTTATCTCAGGCGGCAAGAATATTCTGCCGACCGCTGCCGTCAGACTTAAAATCGGCAAGCGCACCCGTACTGAATCAGGCACCGGCAATGGTCCTGTGGATGCGGTCTTCAACTGTATCTCAAGACTTACCGGCATCAAGTTTGAACTCTTCAACTTCGTGATTTCCGCCAAGGGCTCAGGCATGAATGCCCAGGGTCAGGTGGATGTGGATCTCATCTACCATAACCGCCATTATCACGGCAAGGGCATCTCAACCGACGTGATTGAAGCCTCGGCACTCTCCCTGATCTCAGCCTGTAATTCCATCTACCGCGCCAAGATCATCGAAGATGAGAAGGAACATTAAAGCTTAAGAACAGACAGCTCTCCTCCTGTGACCCAGGCCTTGTGGCCAGAAGTCAAACTTATGAGAGCTGCCTTACACGATTACACATGCTAACTTAAAGGAGCACCTTAATATGGGCAAGACCTATAACATCGCAGTATTAGCCGGTGACGGCATCGGACCTGAAGTAGTCAGAGAAGCAGTCAAAGTCCTAGATGTCACGGCGCAAAAATGCGGCTTTAGCTTAAACTATACCGAAAAGCTCGTCGGCGGCGCTGCCATTGACGGCTGCGGCACCCCGCTGCCTGAGGATACCGTAAAGACCTGTGAAAATTCACAGGCGATTCTGTTCGGCTCCGTAGGCGGTCCTAAGTGGGATCATCTGCCGCCTAACGAAAGACCGGAGCGCGGCGCTCTGCTGCCTCTGCGCAAGCACTTTAATCTCTACTGCAATTTCCGCCCGGCCAAAATCTATCAGGGCTTAAACGCCCTCTCCCCGCTGCGCGCAGATATCTCCCACCGCGGCTTTGATCTTCTATGCGTGCGTGAGCTCACAGGCGGCATCTATTTTGGCCAGCCTAAGGGCCGCGAAGGCTCAGGCCCGAATGAGAAGGCCTATGACACTGAAGTCTACTCCCGCTATGAGATTGAGCGCATCGCCAGGATTGCCTTTGAGGCTGCCATGCTGCGCCGCAAGAAGGTGACCTCGGTGGCCAAGTCCAATGTGCTGCAGAGCTCCATTCTGTGGCGTGAGACTGTGGAGGAGGTGCACAAGAGCTTCCCTGAGGTTGAGCTCAACCATATCTATATCGACAATGCCACCATGCAGCTGGTCAAAGATCCGGCACAGTTTGACGTGATGCTCTGCTCGAATATGTTCGGCGACATTCTCTCCGATGAATGCGCCATGATCACAGGCTCCATGGGCATGCTCCCGTCAGCCTCGCTCGGTGAGGGCGGCTTTGGCCTCTACGAGCCAGCCGGCGGCTCGGCCCCTGACATTGCGGGCAAGAATATCGCCAATCCTATCGCCCAGATCCTCTCAGGCGCGCTGATGCTGCGCTACAGCCTCAAGGAAAACGAGGCGGCGCTCAAGATTGAAAACGCGGTCGCAGCTGCGCTTAAAGGCGGCTTTTTAACCTCAGATCTCATGGAAGCCGGCTCCTCCCCGCGTGAGCCTTTAGGCACCCAAGAGATGGGCGATAAGATCGCCTCCCTGATTGCCTAAGAGGAGAAAGAGAATGGGCAAAACATTATATGAAAAGGTGTATGACAGCCATGTAGTCTTCCAGCAGGAAGGCGAAATCCCGACCCTGTTTATCGACCGGCAGCTGGTGCATGAGGTGACAAGCCCTCAGGCCTTTGCCGGCTTAAGAGAGCAGGGACGCAAAATGGCGCATCCAGAGCTGCATCTTGCCACCGTCGATCATGATATCTCCACCCGCGAGCAGACCATCGAGGCCTGCTCCCCGATGGCCCAGCAGCAGCTCAAGGCGCTTCTGTCCAACACCAAGGAGTTTGGCGTCAAATTCTTCGGGCTTGGCGATGTCAATCAGGGCATCGTGCATATCGTAGGACCGCAGGTAGGCTTTACTCTGCCTGGCACCACCCTGGTGTGCGGTGACTCGCATACTGCCACCCACGGCGCCTTTGGCGCCCTGGCCTTTGGCATCGGCACCTCGGAAGTTGAGCATGTGATGGCCACGCAGACCTTAAAGCAGGCCAAGTTCAAGACCATGAAGATCGAGTGCTTAAACACCCTGCCGCCTTACTGCTCGGCCAAAGATCTGATTTTAGCCATCATCGGCAAGCTCACCACAGCAGGCGGCACCGGGTATGCCGTGGAGTTCTGCGGCGAGGCAGTCAGAGCTCTGTCCATGGAAGGGCGCATGACGCTCTCCAATATGGCTATCGAGTTTGGCGCCACCGTGGGCATGATTGCTCCTGATGAGACCACCTTTGCCTATCTTAAGGACCGTATGTTCACCCCTAAGGGCGAGGACTTTGAGAAGGCCTGTGAGTACTGGCGCAGCTTAAAGTCTGATGACGATGCCCACTTTGATGAGGTGGTCACCTTAGATGCCGCCACCCTGGAGCCGCAGGTTACCTGGGGCACCAACCCCGGTCAGGAATGCGCCATCTCAGGCACCGTGCCGGCACCATCAGACTTTAAAGATCCGGTGCAGGCTAAATCCTGTCAGGATGCCCTTGCCTATATCGGACTTGCCGAGCATGCCAAGCTTTTAGGCACCAAGGTTGACTATGTCTTCATCGGCTCCTGCACCAACGGACGCATCGAGGATTTCAGAGCGGCTGCCAAGATTTTAAAGGGCCATCATATCGCCTCTAACATTCAGCTTGCCTTAGCTGTGCCTGGCACCATGTGGGTCAAGCAGCAGGCCGAGCGTGAGGGACTTGACAAAATCTTTATCGAGGCAGGCTTTGAATGGCGTCTGCCGGGCTGCTCGATGTGTCTTGCCATGAATGATGACAAGGCTCCAGCAGGAGTAAGGGTGGCCTCCACCTCAAACCGCAACTTTGTTGGCCGTCAGGGCAAGGGCTCTAAGACTCATCTGATGAGTCCTATGACTGCCGCAGCCTGCGCCATTAAAGGGGCACTGTGTGACGTGCGCGAGTATTTAGCCTAACTAAGAGAGGAGATTATGCAGAAATTTACCGTTCATGAAGGCATTGCAGTACCGCTTGATTCGGCTAATATCGATACCGATCAGATAATTCCCAAGCAGTTTCTGCTCGCAGTTGACCGCAAGGGCTTTGGCAAGCATCTGTTTCATGATGCGCGCTATCTTGATGACGCTGAGATGAAACCAAATCCAGAGTTTAACTTAAATAAGCCTGCCTATCAGGGCGCCACCATTCTCGTGGCCCGCAACAACTTCGGCAATGGCTCCTCCCGTGAGCATGCGCCGTGGGCACTGATGGACTTTGGCTTCAGAGCAGTGATTGCGCCAAGCTTTGCGAGCATCTTCAACCATAACTCTCTGGGCAACGGCCTCTTAAATGTCGTTCTGACCGAAGCTGAGGTTGACAGTATCTTTAAGGTGCTCACGCAGAAACCAGGCACCAAGATTGAGATCTCGCTTATCGAGATGACTGTTAAGTGTGAGGATCTTTGCTTTAAGTTTGAGCTTGATGAGTTTCATCGCCACTGCCTGCTTGAGGGTTTGGACAATATTGCCCTGACTCTTCAGCATCAGGCTGAAATTAAAGCGTATGAAGAGAAACGCCCTGCCTTTGCAAGTTTTGGCACCGCGCTTTAGGCTCAGCTAAGCTTAAGCCTAACCTGCCTTTTAGCTGGACAGTCTGACCATCAAAGCCTGGCTGTCCATTTTAATCTCTCAAGCTTCTAAACACCGCCGCAGTGAGGAAAATCTGGGCATGGGTTTCTTGCCGCGCTGTTTATATACTCTCATAAAAAAACTGGCTCCCTTTTAACTTTACAGTAAACGAAGGCACAAGAGCGCAAAGCCCGCCAGATGGCGGGCTTTGCGCTCTTGTGTGAGCAATGCTTACGCACTAGGACTTTTTTATGACTGCCTCACAGTATTTGTAAATCTCATATTTGATGGACTGCACATTGGCCTTTAAGAGCTCTTCATTCGGCTGCTCTCCTGCGTTCTGAGGGAGCTTGGGCTGTTGCTGCTCTGTATTTAACATAGTTTTGGCCCTCATAGACAGAATAAAGATGATATTGGCAAGACCGCTGAAGTTTGTCTGATATTTTTCATTTTCTAATACGTTATTATCAACCTTAAGATCGCCGTAGAAATCACGCTTGTTTGATTTGCCATTATATGAACCAATGTCGTACAGGATGTCGTCAAGCTCTTCTGCCTGTTTAGAATTAAGCAGTGCAGTCACCTTGCCACGCTGTTCATCAGGCAGGGTTTTGAGCGTAATTTCAAACAGAAATTCGGTTAAGGCCTGTCTTTCATCAGCGGTCGAGTTTAACTGTTTAAAGGTCTCTGAATTCTTAATCACCTTATAAGCCTGCTCGTGGTAATCTAAAAGCGCTTTGAACAGATCGGCAGAAGTTGAGTTTTCATTAAGCTTTGAAAATGCAGCGCCAAGCGGTTTGGCAGACTCTACTGCACCGGTAATGACGCCTGATGGCACCGTTTTGCCGCTAAGGCCTAAAAGAAAATACTGCGCAGCCTTTTTAACTACAGGATTGGTGATGGCGTCCACTTCCTGCACATTCGCTTTGAGGTCTGCAATCCTTTTCTGTACTGAAGCTAAAGTTCTGGCATTCCCTCCGCCATCTTTCAAAAGACTGCCAATATTTTTCCTGACCAGATCTTTTAAAAACTTAGGAGCGGTTGTAAGCTCATCATAGACATAGGCAATAGTCTCATCATAAGTCTGTGCCCCCAAGTAGTAGGAGACATTATCTTCTACTTTGATAGCTATGTTGTCAGCACCGCCGCCCAGATTATTGATGGCCTCCAAAAAGAAGGCAATCTTCTCATTATTCTGTGCGTATACATAAGCACCATTCTTCACGTTTTGTTCAGTCCCGGAAATAAAATGCCGCGCCTTAAGCTCATCTTCACCGGTCAGGTGAATATTGTTTAAGGTCGTCGTCTTGAACGTTTCCATGGTGTCCGGATTAAGGTCCTTTTTGACATTAATCAGTTTGGCATAGGCATAATCAAGGTACTGTTCTGTAAAATTAGGATGCCCAAGATAGTCTGAATTCTTCATCACGCAGAGATTATGCAGCAGACTTGAAATCTGCTCACGGGCCTTATTCTTGATGCTGTCAAGATTTGCCGTGACCTCGTCTGCATTTAACTCTGGGTCTTCCCACAAAGGTTTAACTGCCTTTGCAAGAAAGTCTAACATAGCCTTATTTTCCTGAGTACTGGTCTTAAAACCTATCTCCTTACCATCTGCCTGAGTATTAAACTTCCAGGAATTTACATTATTTTCATCATAAAACTCGCCTATGACCTCATTAACCGCATTCTTGGCCTGACTGACATGAGACGTTACAAGATCGTCGGCGTGCACCGCTTTGAAATTTGAAGCTATGCCCTTAAGTATGCTGCCCGAAATCAGGCTGGTCTTGTCGGTTCTCTCAAGAAAGGAGTTAAGCTCGGTATTTAAAGTCTTATCGGATGCTTTAAGCTCATTGGTCATGGATCTTTTCATGCTGTCCAAAAGGTTTTTAATCCCGGTTCTGACCCCGCCAACTTTAAAAAAGTTCTTGATTCGATCTAGGATAGTCGCTTCTTTGATATGCCCGGTTTTGTCTAAAAAATAGCTCTTGTTATCATCAAGCCCTTTAATCTGATCAAATAAGGCTGAATTGTGCTGGCTGACATTAAGATTAGTGTTAGGCCCTGACATAATCTGCTCCTCTGTCAAAAATGGGGATTTACCTCTGCTCCTCTGGCATAGATAGGACTAAGCCTCAGTATAAACCATAATTAACCTAAATTTTTTACTATATATATTTTTTTTGAGCTATCTTGCAAAAATAAATCTAAAGGCCTGAGCTCAGCCTAGGTATGAGGTAATTCCCTGTTATGGCAGGGTTTAAGCAGGATACTTTAACGCTCAGGCCTGACGCAGACCTAGGGATCATGCCGCTAATCTAAGTCTCAGCCTGTTTTACTTATGCTAGAGCAGGTTAAGATCCTGCGTTGCATTACGCTGCCAGCCTCGACTTATGGCAAAGTCTAAAAGCTCTGCCCTGCTTATATCTGCATAGCGGTTCTGTTGCAGTGAGCCTGTCTGATTATCAGTGCTGTTCTCACTCTGCTCCGTCTTTTCAGCATCTGAGAGGTCATAGTCGCTGGCGCTCAGATAGTCATGATCATCCTCAGCTCGCTCAAAAATCTGGGCCTTAGCGCCATCCGCTGCAGCCTCAGGATTCTGATACAGATCTGTATACATTTGAGGCTCAAGATAATCGTAGGACTGATAGATAACCTTGTGGGGATCAAGGTTTAGTCTTACAAGAAAGTCAGTAAAGCCGTCAATCCCGCCGACATCTTCAATCAGCATATCTCCATCATGACAGAGCAGCACGGGCAGGTTCTCAGTTAAGGCCTTATGCACGGCCTTATCAAAAGTGCTTTGGCTCACTCTGCCATCCTCAATTAAATCTGAGCAGCCCTGACTGCCTGTCAGAGTAAAGGTCCAGCCGTCGCCATAATCATAGCGGTAGATTAAGCTGTCGCAAAAAGGCCTTAGCTTCACATCCCGAAAAAGTCTGAGCCGTCTTATAAGCGTCTCATCATCAGGGATGATATCTTTGCAGAGGCCGGTCACGGCATGCACCGGCCTGCCGCGATCATCATAGGGCAGATAATCTTTGGCAAGCGCGAGTACCTCAGAGACACAGAGCCTTTCGATAAGTTTATCTGGTCCCGCATCATAAAGAACCCTAAGACCATCCTCAAGCGACAGGCCTTTAAGCTTCACTTTCCGATAGCGCATGGCAAGAGGATCATCATCCTGGCAGTAGGCAAGCTCCTGATGCAGATCTGAATTCTCAGGCAGTACAAAACGCACCCACTCCCCGGTCCCGGGCAGGGGCGCAAAGTCCTCTGCCTCAATTAAAAAATCATCGGGCATCAGCCTGACGTTTAGGCGCTGCAGAGTCTCTTTTGCTAAAGTTTTATGCACAAAACTCAGCTTGTAATAGGAGCTTTCTAGATCATACTCTGAGCGCTGCAAAAGCTTTTTTCTGCCGCCATGATTGACAAGCTCAAAATGCTCAAAAAGATGATCGCCATAATAGATATAAGGTTTACTGTACTGAGCTTTTAGCCACCGTTTAAAGCTGCCGCCAAGATAGACAGGATCATCCCGATACATCCTGCCATCATCATAGGTAACCACGCTGCCGCAGAGCTTTAGAAGATTGGCCATACGATTATGCGTAAGACTTTTTAAATCCTCATGACTTAGCTCAAAGCGGTGCAGATGGCCATTGAGAAAGCCAAAGGCGCGCTGCAGCACATAGTGTAGTGAGCGCAGCGGCATCAGAGGAGAGATGAGCAGATCCCGTGTCACCGTCCTACCAAACCTCACCCCGCCATAGTCCTTTAAAATCTGCTCAGTCCTCTTATCAATATGATTTAACCTGACATGCACTCTGATAAGTCCCTCAGGCAAAAGATAGGCACCTTTTTTGCGGCTAAGCTTAAGCCC
The DNA here is from genome assembly GCA_024693025.1 of Succinivibrio sp. Classification (GTDB taxonomy): domain Bacteria; phylum Pseudomonadota; class Gammaproteobacteria; order Enterobacterales; family Succinivibrionaceae; genus Succinivibrio. Next base: position 7,724 of record JAILLS010000082.1, read on the forward strand.
TGCCTTGGGATGATTAAAATCATCCGGAAGATAACAGGCTGAAGGCATGAGCGGGATCTCCTCACTCTCAGCCTCCTCATGGGCACTCTGAGCTGAAGCTGCCAGCTCAGACTGCCTGTTTAAAGCGCGCTGCACGAGCTGCTTTTCATAGGCCCGATATTCACGTACCGCCTGCGTATGCGCACAAGGCTCTGAGGTGGCATGAATCACCTTGGTATAAGGAAGATAGGAGGAGACGGTAGCCTCTGAGAAGTCAAGGCGCTCGGCAATCTCCCTGACACTGAGTCCCTGACTGCGCAGCTGCTGCACTTTCGCTGCCTCCTCACTCTGATATAAGCCTTTAGTCACCAGCATCTTAATCACCTTGCAGCGTGTCAGCTTAAACTTTTGTGCGGTTCTGCGGATGCTGCCTGACGGTGCCATAACAGGATCTATTGTGGATTGATAAAAGTCAGCCACCTCTTGCATCAGAGCATAATCCTGCTTAGAAACTGCCATGTTAAGTCCTCTTGCTTTATTAAGTTCTAAGGTCTAAAAAGCAGGCCTTTAAAGCTTTACCTGTAATGCCCTGCTCTCCTGTGTTATTTAGCATAGTCTTAAACACAGGCTTTACAAGCCGGATTTAGAAAAAATCACAATTCAGCATAGCTTAAAAAAATATGCCTGCACCTAAGCGATGGCTGCGAAGCGTGACTGGGTCTGGGATCTGCAGTCAGCCGATCTTGGAAAAACTCAACCTGGGACTGACTTAAGGCAGGTTGCAGCGCTCAGCAGCCTATAAAATTTGAGCTATATCACATTTAGAATGGCAGGCTTTGACTATAATGCTGTCTGACATCCTACATGAAACAAGAAAATCTGGCAGGATCATATGACGATTATCCAGAAAACCTCGGTCAGCGATCAGCTTACCGACTATTTTAAACAGCAGATTGACAGCGGCAGCTGGAAGGTGGGAGAGCTTATTCCCTCTGAAAATACCCTGACCAGGGAGCTGGGCGTCTCGCGCTCCTCCCTGCGCACTGTCATCAGCAAATTTACCGCCATGGGCGTGCTGCGCGGCGAGCGCGGACGCGGCAACTATCTGATGTGCTCACAGGTTCGCGACCGGGTCACAAACTTTCAGGTAATCGATGAAGGCGACTTTCGCAATATCGTCGAAATCCTTGAGTTCAGGCTGCTCATAGAGCCGCATGCTGCAAAGAAATGCGCAGCCCTCCCTGATAAGGAGAGGCATGAGCTAAGCCTGAAGCTTGAGAAGCTGCTAAAGACCATGGAAGAGAATCTTGCGCAGCGCGATGAGTATGTGATTGCGGATCTGCGCTCTCACTGTCTTATTGCCTACGCAAGCCACAATGTGCTCATCGGCAGAGCTATGGATCAGATCTATACTGCCACGGTCAAGGCCTCCACGCAGCTTAATGTCCTGTTAGGGCGTGACAGCGGTCTTGATTTTCACAGGCAGCTGTTAAAAGCCATAGCTGACGGCGATGAGAAAGGCGCTAAAAAAGCCATGGAAGGGCATTTAAAAGAGGCCCTGCGTAATTTTTCAGAAAAAAAGCCTAAGGTTTAAAACATTTAGTCAGAAAGCCTGCCTGATTTAAGCAAAACGTGAAATAGCTCACAGAGTTACACTCAAGCCTAAGTTAGGATCTTTCTTGATGAAGGATGTCGGACAACCTACAAACAATAATTAAGGAGAACAGTAATGGAACCAACCAAGAAACCCCTGCTGTCAAGACTGCTTGAAGGTGCAGCGGTGGCGATTCTGGCCATCATGTTTTCGATGGTCTTTATCAATGTGGTGCTGCGCTATGCGTTTAACACCAGCATCGTGTCATCTGAGGAGCTGGCCCGCTATTTCTTTGTGTGGCTGGTCTTTCTGGCCGCCATCCTCTGCTATCAGGAACACTCGCATATCTGCGTAGACTTTGTGGTCAAAAAATTCAATGCTCAGTCACGCAGACTCTGCTCAGTCTTAGTTGACCTCGTGGTGCTGGTGACAAGCTCACTTATCACCCTGGGCAGCTACCGTCTAAGCGTGATTGGTGCGGTGGAGGCCTCCCCGGTTACCGAAATCCCGATGACTGTTGTATATCTGCCGGGCGTAATCGGCGGCGGAGCCATTCTGCTGCTCTGTTTAACTCACCTCGTGCGTGTACTTACCGGTAAAGAAGGAGTCTAGTCATGGAAATTGCCATCTTTTTAGTCTCGCTCTTTATTCTCATTCTCATCGGCACTCCGATCGCCTTTGCGCTCTTAGGTACCGGGGTGTGTCTGATGCTGCATTTAGATCTTCTAAATGCCGAGATCATGGCGCAGAATGTGAT
>JAILLS010000063.1 GCA_024693025.1 Succinivibrio sp.
TGGTCCTGTTTATCAAGGCTCTGCGCTACTGGAAAAAGTGGCTGAGTGATCCCGGCAATGTGCAGGCACCTAAGGATGCTGGCCAGCCTGAATCCTTAGATCTCTTCATAAAGGGAAGCATGGCTTAAGCGCTCTGCACTTTTAGCAGGGTGTGGTCAGGCAAAGTCCTGAACCTCTGAGCTTTTGAGTACAGTCTGCCTGCCTAAGGCGGCAGAGACAGATTTGACTTAGTTCAAAGTTTTAACATCCTTTCGGTATTTCTTTATATTGGTTCTTCCGAAATTTTGTGGAAAGGCTCTGATTCAATATAACAATATTCTCCTTATATTAATCGGAGCTTTTTTATGCATACCTCATTGTGCCTTTAAATGCACTTCTAATTCTTAGGAAAAAATAATCAAGATCTCTAAAGCCGTAAGCTAGTCGTTTCAACACTTTTATTTTGTTATTTATTCCTTCCAAAACACTTGTTCTAATGGGGTAAATACCAGAATTAGTGATGCCATCACGGTAGTTCTTGTTTTGACTATGTGCAAACTTCATAATCTCTTCTACGTTTGATTTCATTGCCAGGTTAACCCATTCGTCCCACAGCGTTTCTGATTCCTGTTTCGAGCTGGCTTTAAAGACTTCTGGCAGTAGCTCTTTAAGCTCATTGGCAGCATACAGATCGTGAAAGAAGCTGAGGATATTATCGAGCTTGATTTTCCTTTCATCTGTTAGATTTGCATTGCGGGTTAGCAGTAGAAATCTTGACCGTTTTAAGAGGCTGTAGCCATCTTCATTGCCATTGTCTAGATGAGCGTTGGCAAGCCTGATCCTGATGGCACTGATCACCAGACGGCCGAAGTTATACACCATATGAAAAAGGTCATATACCACTTTAGCATTAGGACAAAACTTGTTAACACATGAAGCAAAGCCAGCATTCTGATCCATAGCCACAGCTTTGATTTGTTTACATCCTTCAGTGCCGCAGAGTTTAAAAAACTTATTGACCTCACTGATTGATTTTCCTTTACCTACCCAAATTACTCTTTTAGTTTCTAAATCAACAACCACGGTGGCATATTTATGTCCTTTCTGAATAGAGAATTCATCTATGGCAAGGATGGATGCATCCCCCAAGGAGAAATAAATTGTCCGTTGTAGGTACCTTTTGTGGATTGACTTACAGGTATCCCAGCCTAATCCTATACGGTTGGCGGTGTCGCTGATTGAACCAGCCTGCTCGAGCTCTTCTATAACCGTGTTTTCTGCACGTCTGGTCACTCTAAAGCCTTCGGTGACAAAAGGTATGTTTTCAGTAAGGAACTTCTTTTGACAGTGATTACAACGGATCACCCTGTAAGTAATCTCTAGAACCACAAAATAGCCTAACATCTTGTCATCTCTAACTTGTTTTTTACGGTACTCATGTACAACCACATCGTTGCTGTGGCAGTGAGGACAGGAGGGAGAATCAAGAGGCTCGAGAGAAATACAGATTTCTTTTTTAGATTCAGTAAGAAATATATTTGTAATTTTATAGCCAGGGAAGAAGTTTTTGGTAAAGAATTCAGCTATCATAATAATGGTCGTTGTTCCTTTTTTTGTTTTTTTTTGCTATTACAATCTTAAAGGATAACGACCATTTTTTTTCTAACTATTTGTACAATTTTCACCGCCTAGTTTTGGGTGACAACAGAATTTCGGATGAACCTATTTTTTTGCCTTCAAGGCTCAACCTTGAACGGCAGTAACGCAGAGCGTCTGTTTAAACAGCATGCCTCAGAGTGTGCCATAAGCACAACCTCAGGAGCAGATCTCGTCACCATCAAAGGGATCATCCACATAATCCCCTTCGGCATAACCCTGATGCAAGGTGATCTGATGCTTCTGCTCTGCTGCAATCGTATTGGTAGCGCTTTTTTATAAACAGTGGTAACTCCGTTTGCGGTGTAGGAGCAGGTGCCTTTGAGTTCCACCGTCCACTGCTCAGCATGACTGTGCTCAGGAAACACCACCTCCTGATGGGCAGTGACAAACCGCATGGTGCCTTCTTTAGTATGCGACCTATGCACCTCAAGACCGGCAATACCATAATCCACCTGAGGAGTTTTTTTTATCTCTGAAAAAGCCTCGTGTTTCAGCCTATCTCCTCTCAGAATTGAACTGAAAACAGTACAGCAGACTGGGATTTGTAAGCTTCTCCTGTGCTGAAGGCTCAGAGCGCATCCCTCAGGCTGCGCTCTGAACGCGACAGCTAATAGTCGGCAGCCGGATTACTTAAGCCCGGAGCTCTGGTATGACCTTTGACCGGAGGCAGCCAGTCCTGAGCTTTAGTGCACATCTCCCATAAAGGATCCGGGATCCCGTAATGATCAGCCCGCTCAAGGTCAAGCTCGGTTGCAATCTCAGCACTCCTGCCCTCATAAAGTTTGGTGCCCAGGTGCGGATTCATCATGATGGACTTGCCGCAGCCGACAAATTCAACATAGCCTGACTGCATGGCCTTAAGGTAATCCTCCTGTGTGTACAGGCTGCCTAAGCCAATCAGCGGCAGTCTGCCCTCAAGAGTGTCATGCACCACCTTCAGACGTGGTTGTCCTACGCCGGTGCCGCGGCGTACTTCTTTATAAAAGTTCCACTGTGAAACATGCAGATACTGGATAGGCTTTTGCGAAAGAGCTTTGACCAGCTCCACCGTATCACTCATGGTCAGGCCCTGCTCGCCCGGCTCCTCAGGCGAGAGCCTATAGCCAATGATAAAATCAGGACGTTTTAATCTGTCACGCACCTCAAGGACCGCATCCACGCAGGCTAAGGGAAATCTTAAGCGGTTCTCAAGACTGCCGCCCCACTCATCGGTACGGTGATTGGTCTTGGCCGAGAAGAACTGCTGCAGCAGATACTGATTGGCGCCATGAATTTCGATGCCGTCATTGCCAGATCTGATGCACAGCTCGGCAGCATGGGCAAAGTCAGCGATGATGGTCTTAATCTGCTCATCTGTAAGCTCTCTGATGCTGTCATGGCCGCTGGCTGAATAAGCAGTCTCTCCTGACAGCTCCGGCACCGCATACTCGCCGCCATGATGCAGCTGCACAATCGATAAGGC
>JAILLS010000064.1 GCA_024693025.1 Succinivibrio sp.
GAAGAAGGCCAGAGAATTTTAAAGCTTAATATCGGAAACACCGCGCCGTTTGGTTTTGAAGCGCCTGAAGAAGTTATCCGTGACGTGATCCGCAACCTGCCTTACAGTCAGGGTTACTGCGAGTCCAATGGCATCTTCTCTGCCCGTAAGGCCATCGCGCAGTACTATCAGCAGAAAGGCTTGAAACAGGTGGATGCCGAGGATATCTATATCGGCAACGGCGTCTCTGAGCTCATCACCATGACCATGAATGCTCTGCTCAACAACGGCGATGAGGTGCTGGTCCCGGCCCCTGACTATCCTCTATGGACGGCCGGCATTACGCTGGCAGGCGGCAAGGCCGTGCATTATATCTGCGATGAGGAGGCCAACTGGTATCCTGATCTTGAGGACATCAAGAAGAAGATCACATCCCGCACCCTGGGCATTGTCCTCATCAACCCGAACAATCCTACCGGAGCGGTCTATCCGACCGAGGTGCTGCAGGATATCATCGAAATAGCGAGACAGCATGAGCTGGTGATCTTTGCCGATGAAATCTATGACAAGATTCTCTATGATGATGTGGCTCATCGCTCGGTCTGCACCTTAGCTGACGATCTGACCATCGTCACCTATAACGGTCTGTCCAAGATCTACCGTGCCTGCGGCTTCAGACAGGGCTGGATGCTGATCACGGGACCAAAGGCCCGCAACAAGGGCTTTATTGACGGCATCAAGATGATGATGGCCATGCGTCTGTGCGCCAATGTCCCGCTGCAGCATGCCATTCAGACGGCCCTGGGCGGCTATCAGAGCATCAATGAGCTCATCATTCCGGGCGGCAGACTGCATACCCAGCGTGATCTGATGTGGGAGAGACTCAACGCCATCGACGGCGTGAGCTGCAAAAAGCCGCATGGCGCGCTCTACATGTTCCCTAAGCTTGACAAGAAGTTCAACATCAAGGACGATCAGCGCTTTGCCATGGATCTGCTGCGTCAGGAGAAGATGCTCATCGTGCAGGGTACCGGCTTCAACTGGCCGGAGCCGAATCACTTCCGAGTCGTATTCCTCCCGCAGGTTGATGTACTCAATGATGCCTGCGATCGTCTCGAGCACTTCTTAAAGCATTACAAACAGTAACAGACAATAAAAAGGCAGGAGCTCACGCTCCTGCCCTCTTTGCCTATGAACACTAAAATTTATGATCTCAGCTTCAAGGCTGAATACCTGCACCCGAGGCACTGGCCAAGCTGGCTTGCCATTCTCCTGGTGGGGCTTTTAAGCTTTATTCCGGCAGCACTGCGCGATGCCTGTGCCGATCTGATGGCCCTGCCTCTGTCAAAACTTAATATCAAATTTAGGCGCAAGGTTTTGGAGAACTTTGACAAGGCCTTCCCCAGGCTTACGGAAGATGAGCGTCAGGCGCTCTACCACCGCTTTGTCAGGGTCGGACTTAAGGTCATCCTGGGCTATGGCGAGGGCTTTTTCAGAAGCAGAAATTATCTGCGCAAAAAGCTCATCGCGCAGGGCGAGGAGTACTTTGAGGCAGCGCGCGCAAGCGGCCGGCCCATTATCTATCTTGGCTCGCACTCCTGGGCCATTGATCATTCAAGCCTCTATCTCTCCTCGCACGGAGTGAAAGGCTGCTCCTTCATGCACACCTCCAAAAACCCGATTTTTGACTATTTCATGAATCATATCCGCATGCGCTTTGGCGGCGTGATCTATGAGCGCTCAAGCGGCATCAAGCCGCTCATCCGCAATCTGCATCAGGGGCTTAATGTGCTGTTCTTCCCGGATGAGGACCTAGGAGCTAAGAGCGCGGTCTTCGTCAATTTCTTTGCTTCGCCCAAGGCAACTCTCGTGGTGATCCCCAAGCTTGCCAGACTCGGACGGGCGCTCGTGCTGCCGATGTTCGGCGCCTATAATGAGCAGAAGCACTGCTATGAGGTGATCTTCAGTCCTGCCTTTGAGAATTACCCCTCAGGCGATGACGAACAGGATGCAAGGCGCATGAATGAGGCCATCGAGCAGGGCCTGCAGGGACGCGAGGAGCAGTATATGTGGTTCTTAGGCTTCTACCGCACCGATCCGCCGCCTGAGATGTTAGAGAAATTTGCCAGGCCCCAAGATAAACAGACGGCAGCAGATGGGGAAGGAGAAGAGCATGAGCGCTAAGAGAAAACAAAGCACCTTTCTTGCCTGGCTGGTGCGCATGTCGCTTATCAGGCGCTGGGCGCTGATGCTGTGCTTTCGGCATGAGAATGTCTCCGAGCACTCCCATCAGACGGCGGTGATCGCCCATATGCTGGTGGTGATAAAAAACCGTCTCTACGGCGGCACGCTTTCAGCTGAGAAGGCGGCCACGCTGGCCATCTATCATGAGGTGTCTGAATCAAAACTTCAGGATCTCAACTCCAAGACCAAATATCAGAATCCTGAGTTTACGAGGCAGTACAAGAAGCTTGAGAACATCGCCGAGCTTGAATGCCTCAACACCCTGCCCCTTGAGCTGCGCGAGGATTTTGCCCCGCTTATCATCCAGAAGAATATCGCGCCTGAGTATGAGGCCATTGTCAAGGCCGCCGATCTGCTCGCGGCCTATATCAAGGCCAACGATGAGCTGCGCTTTAACAATCAGGAGTTCATCCATGTGCGCAGGGGTCTGCAGCCCAGGCTTGAGGAGCTGTGCAAGAGCATGCCTGAGGTGCAGTATTTCATGGATACCTTTGTGCAGTGCTGCTGGGCCACGGTCGATCAGCTCACCGGGATTGACAGCTCGCAAAGTTAAATTGCTAAAAGCCGTCAAGCCTTGAGCGTTTTTTGCTATATTAGCCTTCATGAAACTTTCACACTCATCGCAGGAAGTCCTGTTTATTACCGATGCCAAAGGCCAGAAGACCCATGCGCTGCTGCCCATTGAGACCTATGAGCAGCTGATGGGGCTCAAAGATCTGCTGCGCTTTAGCGCTCCGGTATCAGAGCATGAGCTGTATACCCTAAGTCTCAGGGAGCTCTTTGCTCAGGGCTATCCTGTAGGCAGCCGGAGTAAACCTGGCTTTGTGCTAATCAGGGACTCGCAGCTTGCCCTCACCACCGCACAGTCACTGCCTGCGCGGATTGTCAGCTTTAGAGAGCAGCTGCTCTCCACGGGCAAATTAAGACTTGATGCAGAGCATAACTGCTTCTGCCTTACCGAAAATCTGACCACCATGAGCGCCAGCTTTGCTGCCGCGCTGGTGACCGGCAGTGTCAGGGACGGACTTGCCGTCTGGAAAAACCGCGAAGGCTTTTCCCTCAAAGAATCAGGCTATGGCCTCAAGAAAAAACACAAGAGATAAAAAATATGCCACACGATAACAAGAGATCAGCAATTTATGGCGCCCCCAGGCCTAAGCGTACAGGCTCAGAGGAGGCTTTAGGAGAAAAACCAAGAGCAGCCCATGGCTTTACAAAAGACAGTGCAAAGTTTAAAGCACGCAGGCCTCAGACTGAGGAGCGCCGGGACTTTAAACAGGACCGAGAGGCGCAGAGACAGGCAGACTTTAAAGCGCGCCGCCCAAAAGCTTCTGAGCCTAGGGAGGCATCCGAGCATACGCCTGCCCATCATCTGGGCTTTTCGCCTTTTCAGCAGCGCCTGGTGCTCTCGATTCTCACCTCGGTGCTCACCGAGCATCGGCCCCTGGACAAGTCCTATGCCTACTGGTTTGCCAAGGTGAAGATTGATCCTGTCGAACAGGGTTTTATCATCAGGCAGATTAACCATATGTTCCGCAGGCTCTCCTTTTATGCCTATGTCTCAGGGCTCAAGCGCCCGGGAGATTTTGAGCATCATGTGCCGCGGCTGCTCTTTGCCTACTGCGCCGAGCATAACTGGACGCTGCCTGAGCTTGAGGGCGAGGAAGGCTTTGAGCGCACACAGCTTAAAAAGCGCCTGGGACAGGCCTGCGGCGATCCGGTGCTCAATGAAGGCTGTCCTTTGTGGCTTGAGGAGCTTGGCAGCAAGGAGTTCGGCGCACAGTGGGAGAGTCTGCGCAAGGCGTTAGGGGGTGAGGCAAAACGCTTTATCCGGGTCAATACGCTTAAGACCGACCGCGACACCCTCGCCTCCACCCTCAAGGAGGAAGGCGTGGTGACCCGGGCCGTCAAGGGGGCGCCGCTGGCCCTCGAGGTCACCTCAAGCTCTGCACTGTTCAGAACCAGGGCCTTTAAGGATGGTCTTTTTGAACAGCAGGATCCCGGCTCACAGGCTATCGGGCTGTTTGTGGGAGCAAAAAGCGGCGAGAAGATAATCGATGCCTGCGCAGGCTCGGGCGGCAAAACGCTGCTTTTGGCCGCTGCCATGCAGGGCAAGGGCTCTTTAATTGCGCTTGATGTGGAAGGCTATAAGCTTGAGGAGCTTAAAAAGCGGGCCCGCCGCGCCGGAGCCTTTAATATTGAGACCAGACTCATTGATTCCACCAAGGTCTTAAAGCGGCTCTATGAGAGCGCCGATAAGGTGCTGGTGGATGCCCCCTGCTCAGGTCTTGGCGTGCTGCGCAGAATGCCGGATGCCAAATGGGCAGATCTCGGCAACCGCTTAAGCGAGCTTGTCAGCACTCAGGCTGAAATTCTGGAGCGCTCCTCAAGGATGGTGAAGCTTGAAGGCGAGCTTGTCTATTCAACCTGCTCGATTCTGCCTCGGGAAAATCAGGAACAGGTCAAAACCTTCCTGTCTAAGCACAGCGGTGAATTTGAACTTATCAGCGAAGAGACCCTGCTGCCTGATGAGGAGCATGACGGCTTTTATATGGCCAAACTCAGGCGCCAAAAAAAGCTCGTCAAGACTTCTGCAGAGGAGCAGTCCTAAGCCTCCCGAGCTCACCTGCTAAAACCGCACAGTCTTATCTGACTCAAAAAAAGCTCAGCCCTGCCTTTTAGGCGGGGCTGAGCTTTCAGTACAGCGGCATAAAGACGCTGTAAGCCTGAGGATCAGGCCTGAGGCTGCACTCTTTGCTGCTCAGTCTCAATCAGAAAAGCTATATCTCCAATGAGGTTTATGCCGTCAGCATGTGCGACAATATCGGCCACGGAATTACCGTTGAAAGGCTTGCTTTGCTCAGCTATACAATACTTTTGAGCTTCCTGTCTGAAATCCTTGATCTGCATCAGGGTGTTTTTTAACTCAGGCATTCTGTCAAGCAGCAGCGTAGAGAAAATAATCCGCATATTGGTGTGATCATCTTCTGCTTCTAAATAGAGCACCGGCACACTGCTCTCGCTGTTTTTCTGCCTGATAAAATCAGGCACGCGTTGAGTAACTAAAGTGTGTAACGTGCTCATGATTCCTTGTACATTGCCCTCTTTAAGCTGTGCGCTTACTATTGGCATGAGGTTAGTCAGGTTTTTACCGTTATCTAAAAACTCCTGCATCAGCGGATACATCGCTGGTAGCGGCAGAGCCTTAGATTTAAACAGATCCGCATACAGCGCTTTTTTGGTGGCGGCATTGGTGACGTTAAGCCTGTCAATCTCACTGCAGAGCGCACTTAGTTTATCAAAAGAATTATAGACAAGTTCAGCAATTTTTGTCTCTAACTCATCCTTATCCGTAATATCACCTGTTTCTACGTCCTGCCGCAGAAGTGAAAGCTTCTGGGAAAATTTTGAGGTTTTGAGGTACTCCTTAACTTCAGCAGAACTCAACCCCGTCTGTTCAGCCAGATTTTCAGCCAGCTTTGAAGCTGCCTCGTCACAAAGCGTGTCCATCTGCCCTCTGAGCTGATAATTGTTCTTAACTGCATCCATGTGTTGATCAATTATCTGTTTAAGTCCATCCGCATCAGCGCTCTGAATGTGGGCAAACTCCTTCTCAAGCAGCCTTAAGGTCAGTCCCATCTGACATTCCCCTATGACTTTAGGATTTACAGGCCCCTGCTGCAGCGTCGACAGCGTTCGCTCAATAGCCTTGTTGGTGTACGGTTCGACCGCATTAAGTTTTAAGGCAAACCTGACACAGTTCCTAAACTCATCTTCGGTCAGCTTAGCTCCGCCCTCACCGTATTTCTGCATGGCATGACCTATGGTCCTGCGATTCTGACTCATGCACCGTTTAAGATCAAAGGCCTGCGCCTCACCCTGCTTACCTGAAGCTGCTGTTACCTCATTAAAGGTCTGCTCCAGGATGTTTTTTATAATCTCAGGCAGATTTTCAGGGTCGGCTATATGCGCTGCAAAGACATCAGACGTGATCTCCTGAGGTTCAAGCGAACCAAGCTGCATCCCGATGTTAATTTCATCTGGCAGGCGCGGCTGTGGATCTATGCCTTTGGTGATTTTGTTCACAAGAAAGATGATGCCCTCTGAGATCCCGACCGTGCAGATCCCGAGCAGTACTCTGCCAAAGGTAAGCCAGCCTGAACTCTTGGCATGCCCTATTTCACCGATGAGCTGCTCATTCTGCTCCTTAACCTGCTCCTGCTGTTCAATCCCAGGGTTTGACTGAGTTGAACTGCCAACTTTAAGCTCTGACATAATATTTCTCCTTTAAGCATCCGATCCTCAGGTCTGTTGTAATTATAGTATATTTTTAACTACAAAGTATAAAGAAATACCGAAAGGATGTTAAAACTTTGAACTAAGTCAAATCTGTCTCTGCCGCCTTAAGCAGGCAGACTGTACTCAAAAGCTCAGAGGTTCAGGACTTTGCCTGAACCCACCTTGCCAGAAGTGCAGAGCGCTTAAGCCATGCTTCCCTTTATGAAGAGATCTAAGGATTCAGGCTGGCCAGCATCCTTAGGTGCCTGCACATTGCCGGGATCACTCAGCCACTTTTTCCAGTAGCGCAGAGCCTTGATAAACAGGACCA
>JAILLS010000099.1 GCA_024693025.1 Succinivibrio sp.
TCTTGACTTCAAGCTGGCGCTGCAGCAGCAGGCACATGTACGTGAGCTGCCGTCACAGACTCAGATTCAGATGGTCAAGACCTCCAAAAAACATATGGATCTTTCAGATTTACCAGACGATGATCCTGAGCGTACCTTAAAGTTCAGACTGCCTTATCAGGCTGATACAGGCAACGGCAACACCGTTGAGGTGCATTCTGAGCTTATGAAGTACGTCGACAACAACCTCGAGTACCAGGCTTCCCTGCAGTTTTTAAACGGCAGAATCACAAGCCTGATGAGCGCCATCAGACAGGGAGCGCAGTAAGAAACAGTAGGCAGGAGATAAGCAGATGAGTATTTTTAATGTATTAGATATTGCCGGCGGCGCCATGAATGCCCAGTCCGTACGTCTGAATGCTACCGCATCCAACCTCGCTAACGCTGAATCCATCAGCTCTTCAGTAGCGACTACCTATAAGGCCAGAAGACCACTGTTCTGCGTGGCTTTAGAAGAGGCCAAAGCCCGTCAGGCTGAATCAGGAGAGGCAGGGGATCCTGAGACCGGTGAGCCTTATGGCGTAGGCGTTGGTCTTAAAGGCGTGGTGGAGTCAGATGCGCCGGTGATCATGGAGTACAACCCTAATCATCCGATGGCCGATGCCAAAGGCTATATCTATCGTCCTAACGTCAACCCGGTGGAGGAGCTGGCAGACATGATTTCGGCTAACCGCTCCTATCAGACCGCGGTGCAGCTGGCAGAATCCGCCAAAAAAATGTTACAGCAGACGCTGCGCCTAGGTCAGGGTCAGTAAGCTTAGGTCCGCAACGGGCCCGTTTAAAATTTAGTTTTAATTCATCTCATAAAAGCGCTTTTCAGCGCTTTTTGATTTTAATCACGAATATACATTGCATAATTTCTGCGGTTTGGCTAAACTTCATATACATAAAAGTGGGGAAAAGTGGTGAATAGTGTCCCTAAAAACTAGATTATGCAGGTGAAGTGATGTTCAGTGGGTTACTATTGTGTGGTACCACAGAAGTTACCTTGGATGACAAGGGGCGCTTTGCCATACCTGCACGATTCCGCAAAGATCTCAAAGAAAATCACGATAATCAATGCGTTGTTACACGCAACATCAATTTTGAAGAACCCTGTCTGTGGGTCTATCCCTTAAGAGAATGGGAAAAGGTCCAGGCACAGCTGGCGGCCCTGCCGAATTTTGGCGACAGCAAGAAAGATCGTATTTACCGCATTCTGCAGCGGGTGCTTATCGGCAGTGCCCAGCTTGGCACTCTGGATGCCCAGGGGCGGGTACTGCTTACCCAGGAATTACGGCAGGCCTACAGGCTCAACAAAAAAGCCTATCTCGTAGGCTGCAGCAATAAATTTGAGCTGTGGAGTGAAGAAGCTTATCTTGAGCAGCAGAAGCGTGATGAAGAAGCTCTGCAGGAAGGCCTTGCGGCAAGCTTTGATGCGCAGGCCCTGCAGAATCTGAGGCTCTAGCATGGCGCAGTTGCATTTTCCGGTGATGCTGCAGGAAGCTCTGGACGGTCTGAATATCAAACCTGATGGCATCTATCTTGACGGGACCTTCGGCCGCGGCGGCCATTCTCGGGCGATTTTAGAGAAGCTTGGTGAGCAGGGTCATCTTTATGCTCTGGACAGGGATGCTCAGGCAATTGAGGCAGGCAGAGAGCTTGAAGATACGCGTTTTAGCCTGTTTCAGCTAACTTTTTCCAGGCTGGGCGAGTTTTGTGAGCAGCAGGATTTAGTCGGCAGACTGGATGGGATCCTGCTGGATATCGGGGTGTCATCACCACAGCTTGATGATCCGGAGCGCGGTTTTTCCTTTGATAAGGACGGTCCTCTGGACATGCGCATGGATAGGAGCAGCGGCAGGACTGCAGCAGATCTGGTCAACACGCTGCCTAAGTCTGAGCTTGCCCGCATTTTCAAGGAATACGGAGAGGAGCGCTTTGCCTCTAAGGTGGCAGCTGCGATTGTGCATGACAGAGAGCAGACTCCGTTTAGCTCCACCCTGCAGCTGGCAGGCCTTATGGAAAGGGTGATCCCTACCTCACGCGAGCATAAGCACAAAGCCACCCGCTGCTTTCAGGCGCTGCGCATTGCGGTGAATGGAGAGCTTGATGAGTTGCAGAGTGTGCTTAAGCAGAGCGTCAGCGTGCTCAGAAGCGGAGGAAGAATCTGTGTGATTACCTTCCATTCCCTCGAGGATCGGATCGTCAAGAATTATTTTAAGCAGGCCAGTATGGGGCAGAGTACCCCCGCGGGTCTGCCATTGACCTATGCGCAGACTGAGCGCATCAGGCTGTCTACTGCAACTTTAAGGCTCATCGGCGGACCGCTTAAGGCCCAGCCAGCAGAGCTAAGTCAGAATGTGCGCTCCCGCAGCGCCACACTGCGGGTTGCAGAGAGACTTTAATTATAAGTAAGAAAGAGGCAAATAATGCAGAGTTCAACAGCTGAAAAGCTCGATTTTGAGTTTCAAGAGGACGAGACTGCGCAAAATATGGCACCTGAACAGCAATCCACTGTCCAGAGTGCTCCTGTGGAAGAGTCAATGCCGGCACCAGAGCCGGCAAGACCCACTATTCAGACCATCGAGGTGGACGCCAAGGACAGTATGTCCCTTTATGTCATGCCTTCGCAGAATTATCAGGTTCAGGAGCAGCAGCTGCCGCTGGTGCCGACCATGATGAGAGATGTGATGAAGCATCTGGGCGTATTCATTCTGATCGCGATGGTGGTGGGACTGTCCATGTTCAAGGTTTATCAGGTGCAGCAGACCAGAACGCTGACAGCCACCTTAAATGAGATCCTGACGGACAATGACAATCTGCAGAAGGAATGGCTGTCACTTTTGGCACAAAGACAGGATCTGTCTGCCCACACCAAGATCAGAGCTCAGGCAAAGCATGATCTGCAGATGATAAAGCCTAAGACTGCGCAGGAGATCCTCATAACCTTGGATTAGCTCATTATGACCATGCTCAACCCACCAGATCCTATCGATCAGACGCAGTTTACTGTCCGCTCCTTCAGACGCTATACCGTATGGTTTTTTGTCGCAGGAGTTTTTGTTTTTCTGATAGCCAGACTTCTGTGGATTCAGATCCTCTTTCCTGACTCCCTGATCAGAGAAGGCAATGCCAGAGTGGTGCGCAACTATCACTTTGAGCCTGCCCGCGGCCTGATTCAGGACCGCTTCGGCAAAATTCTGGCCATCTCCGTACCGGTTAAAACCGTGGATGCAGATCCTAAGCTCATTCATGAAAGCGGAACCTATACCAATGAGCAGAAAATGCAGCAGCTTGCAGCACTGCTGGAGATTGAGCCGCAGGTGCTCTATGACAAGCTGCGCGATCCTGACAAGCGCTTTGTGAATCTGAAACACTATATGGACACCGACAAGGCCAAAAAGCTCATCAGCATGCAGAAGCAGGGCTTTATTCTGCATGACAGCTATAAGCGGGTGTATCCTACCGGCGAGGTTAACGCAGCCCTGGTGGGGATCCTCAATGGTGAGGGCGACGGTGTCTACGGGGTGGAGCAGAGCTTTAATGAATATCTGACTGCCAGTGAGACCACCAAGCTTGCTCACAAGGACCGCTACAACCACGTGATTGAGGATCTGGCCATCGTCAAGCAGGGTACCGCGGGCGGCAATCTGATGTTAAGCATTGATGACCGTCTGCAGGCCATTGCCTATGCATCCCTGGCCGAAACCGTCACCGAGCGGCGGGCCGACGGAGGCAGCGCGGTGCTTCTGGATGTGAAGACCGGCGAGGTTCTAAGTCTGGTAAACTATCCATCCTTTGATCCGAATGATCGTCGGCATTTTGACAGTAAAAACGCCAAGAATCGCGCCATCGCCGATATCTTCGAGCCTGGTTCGACCATGAAGCCGCTGGTGGCCATGGCCGCCCTCGAGGCCGGCGCTACCAACTGGCGTGAAGTTTTCAATACCCGTCCTTTTGTGGTGGACGGCAAGACCGTGCGTGACAGTCACCGCATGGATTACGGCACCCTGCGCGAGGTGATTCAGTACTCCTCCAATACCGGTATGGCCAAGCTCGCCCAAAGAATCGGCCCGCATAAGGTGCTGGATCTGATGATGCGCTTTGGGCTAGGACATAAGTCCGATTCTGGTCTGATCGGCGAGAGTGCAGGCAGGCTGGGTGAAAACCGCCGCTTCTGGTCAGAGATTGATAAGGCCACTCTAGGCTTTGGCTATGGTATTGCAGTCACCAATCTGCAGCTTGCCTCGGTCTATGCGACGCTGGCCAATCAGGGCAACCGTCTGCCGGTTTCCATTTTAAAGCTGCGTGAGGCGCCACAGTCAGTGCAGGTAACCAATGTGCGTGAGGTCAGACGCATGCAGGAGGCGATGGAGAGCGTAGTTACCGGAGGTACTGGTAAACGGGCCGCCATCAACCGTTATCATGTGGCAGGCAAGACCGGTACCGCCAAGATCGCCAGAAATGGTGCCTATACAGATCTCTGCATGACCACCTTTGCCGGCTTTGCTCCGCTGTCCAATCCGCGTTTTGCCCTGGTGGTGGTCATCAACTCACCGCGTGAAGGTTCAATTTCAGGCGGCGGTGTGTCAGGACCGGTGTTCAGTGAGGTTATGTCCAATGCGCTGCAGCTGTATAACGTGCCGCCTGATCGTGATATTTAGAGGGGGCAGAGCATGCCAAAACTAAGCGAATTACACAAATACTTTAAAAGCCCGGCTCAGGGCAAGGATGTGAGCCTAGGAGATCTTAGGACCGATTCACGGGAGGTCAGACCGCAGGATGTCTTTGTCGCCATCAAGGGCGTGCATGTCAATGGGGCAGATTATGTGCTGAAGGCCCAGGAACAGGGCGCCAGCGCCATCGTGCTGGGACAGGGCAATACGCTTGAGCCCAAGGTGAGTCAGAGTCTGACTATTCCGGTCTTTAAGCTTGAAAAGCAGCGTACCCTTTCCAGCTTCTCCTCCTGGTTTTATGATGATCCCTCCACCAAGGTGTGCGTCATCGGCGTGACCGGTACCAATGGTAAAACCACGATTACCCAGCTCATTGCGCAGTGGCTGACGCTTATGGGCAAGAAAACCGGACTGTTAGGCACCTTAGGCTGGGGCTTTCTGCCGAACCTGCATAAAAGCGCCAATACCACAATGGATGCAGTCAGCCTGCAGCGCGCATTAGCTGAGCTTGTCAAAGAAGGCGCTGCCTATGTGGTCATGGAGGTGTCCTCCATCGGCGTGTGCGAAGGGCGGGTGGACGATGTGCGCTTCTATGCCGGAGGCTTTACCAATCTTACGCGGGATCATCTCGATTACCATGGCGACATGCAGCATTATGCCGAGGCTAAAGAGCGCTTCATGAGCATGGTGCCGCCGAGCAGTCTGTGCATCAATGGCGATAACGAGGAAGGCATCAAATGCATTCATCAGTTCCAGCAGTGCTGCGTGTACAGTAAAAGCCGCAGTATTGCCGAGCTGCTCTCCATGTCGCAGGGCACCAGCTTTGTAGAAATCAAAAAAGTCACCTATGAACGCGCAGGACTTACCATTGAGCTCAGTACCCATCGCGGCGAAGGCGTAGCCAGGCTTAAGCTTCTGGGTGGCTTTAACGTGGAGAATTTTGCCTGCGCACTGAGCATCATGCTCTGTCTGAACTTCCCGCTGCAGTCTCTGCTCAGCTACTGCGAGCAGTTAAAACCGATCCGCGGCCGCATGGAGTGCTTTAGTGCTGAGCATAAGCCGCAGATTGTGGTCGATTATGCGCATACTCCGGATGGCGTGCAGCAGGTGCTGCTTGCCGCCCGCGAGCATCATGAACAGGGACAGCTCTGGTGTGTGCTCGGCTGCGGAGGAGACCGCGACCATGGCAAACGTCCGCAGATGGCCATGAAGGCCTCGGTCTATGCCGATCAGGTGATTCTGACCTCGGATAACCCGCGCTCTGAAGACCCCAAGGCCATCATCGATGACATGCTCATCGGCGTCAGACAGGCTGACAATGTACAGGTCGAGCCTGATCGCAGAAAGGCCATTGAGCTTGCCTATCATCAGGCCAAGGAAGGTGATGTCATCGTCATCGCCGGCAAGGGCCATGAGGACTACCAGATCCTAAAGGACAGGACGATTCATTTTTCAGACCGCGAGATTGCTTGTGAGCTGCAGGGGGTAGAGTGTGATTAGTTTCAAGCTTAAGGAGTTATGTGACAGGGCTTCAGGCTCACTTGAGGGCTCAGATCTTGAGGTCAGGCAGGTATCGACCGATTCGCGTGACTGCAAGGGAGCGCTGTTCGTAGCGCTTAAGGGAGAGCGCTTTGATGGTCATGACTTTGTCAGAAAAGCTATTGATAATGGCGCTGCCGCCGTCGCGGTGCAGGAGAATTTCAGTCAGGACTCGCTGGACTCACAGGTACCGGTGCTGCACTGCAGGGATACCTTAAGACTCTATGGTCTGTGCGGAGCGCTGGTCAGGGAAAAATGCCCTGCCAAGGTGGTGTCGCTCACCGGCTCCTGCGGCAAGACCACGGTCAAGGAATTTACCGCCTCGATGCTCTCGACCTTAGGTAAAACCCTGGCCACTGAAGGCAATTTCAACAATGATGTCGGGGTGCCTAAGACGCTTTTAAGACTGACTGAGGATACCGACTATGCGGTGATTGAACAGGGCGCCTCCCATCTTCAGGATATCGCGAGAACCTGTGAATTTGTCAAAGCGCAGGTGGCGCTGATTAACAATGTGGGCAAGGCTCATATCGAAGGCTTCGGCTCCTCGGAGGGCGTGTATAAGGGCAAGAGCGAGATCCTGGATGACGTGCTCAGCCGCGGCGGCCTTGGCATTGTGCCGACTGACAGCGAATGGTATGAGCGCTGGCGCAGCGACTATGCCACCGCTTTCAGTAACGGGCGCATCTTTACCTTCGGGACCAAGAGCGATGCCTATGTCAGAGTCAGTGAGATCCGCAGTCAGAACGGCAAGCTCAGCTTTGCTCTGAATCTGCCGCATTCAAGCTTTGCCGTCGGCCTGAAACTGTTAGGCGCGCATAATGCGTTAAATGCCGCCGCAGCTGCCTGTCTGACCCTGGTGGCCAGCGGACAGGAGAGCGCGGTCAAAAGCGGCATCCTCAACTGCCAGGTCAAGGATGGCCGCTTAAAGGCGCTGCCTTTTGAGCATTTCATGCTCATCGATGATGCCTATAATGCAAGCTTCAATGCCGTGATGGCAGCCTTAGACACCCTGAGCACCCAGCAGGGCAGCAGGGTAATGATCTTCGGGGACATGGGCGAGCTTGGCGCTGAAGAAGAAGATCTGCACCGCAAGGTCGGCGAGCATGCCCGGGGCCTTGTGGATGAACTGCTCTGCGTCGGCAGACTCAGCGAGCTGAGTGCTAAGGCCATGGGGCAGAAGGCGCGGCATTTTGCCGACAAGAGCGAACTGTATGCCTATCTTGACGAGCTGCTTGAGCGCACTCCTTATGCCACCTTCCTCGTGAAGGGCTCGCATGCGATGCATATGGATGAAGTCATCGCCTATTTAAAGAGCAAGGGCGAACAGAGCTAAGGTCAAGGATCCTTCCAAAATAAAGGATCCCACAGATAAAAATTACGTACGGAGTTGTTTTAAAATAGCAGCTTTTTAGGAATAACTTAGATGGAGGCGAATAAACTTTAGATTAAAGGGCGTTCGCTAGAATTTATGATTGTGTTGCTTTCAGACTGGTTGAGTAATTATGTGGATTCCTTCCGCGTGTTCTCCTATTTGACATTCAGAGCCGTGATGGCGCTGTTTACGGCGCTGGCCTTATCCTTATGGTTAGGACCTATCACCATCCGGCGCCTGCAGATTCTGCATTTTGGTCAGGTGGTCAGAGATGACGGTCCGCAGTCTCATCTGAAAAAGCAGGGCACTCCGACCATGGGCGGCATCATGATCATCAGCACCATTGTGATCAGCATGCTGCTGTGGTGCAGACTCGACAATATCTATACCTGGTATACGGTCGGCACCTTTACGGCCTATGCCTTAATAGGCTTTGCCGACGATTATCTCAAGGTGGTGCGCCACGACTCGCATGGTCTGCGCGCCAAATACAAGTATTTCTGGCAGTCAGCTGTAGCTCTGTGCCTGGGCTGCTGCATCTACGGTACCGCCAGCTCTCCTGCCGAGACCACCTTTGTGGTGCCGTTCTTCAAGGATTTCATGCCGGACATCGGCTTTCTGCTGATCCCGCTTGCCTATTTCGTGCTCACCGGCTCCTCCAATGCGGTGAATCTGACCGACGGTCTTGATGGTCTGGCCATCGTCACCACCCTCACCGTCGCCTCGGGGCTGGGTATTGTGGCCTGGGCCACCTCCAATGCCAATTTTGCCAGCTATCTCTATATTCCCTATGTGCCTAAGGCTGCCGAGCTGACTCTGGCCTGCACTGCCATAGTGGGAGCGGGACTGGGCTTTTTATGGTTCAATACCTATCCTGCCGAAGTGTTCATGGGCGATGTGGGCTCCCTGGCTCTAGGTGCCGGTCTTGGCATCATCGCCATCCTCATCCGTGAGGAGATCCTGCTCTTTATCATGGGCGGAATCTTCGTGCTGGAGACCATCAGCGTGATCCTGCAGGTGGGCTCCTATAAGCTGCGCGGCAAGAGAATTTTCAGAATGGCCCCTATCCATCATCATTTTGAGAAGGGCGGCTGGCCTGAGCCACGCGTGATCGTGCGTTTCTGGATTGTGACTCTGGTGCTGGTGCTCATAGGTCTGATTACACTTAAGCTGCGCTAATTATGGATAAATCGATTGAAAATAAACAGGTGGCGGTGATTGGACTGGGAGTCTCAAACCGTGCGCTGATAGGTTATGTAAAGGCTAATTCTCCCAAGCGGCTGGTGCTCTTTGATACCAGGACCGGCCAGAAGACAGACGATCCGTTGTTTGAGGGGCTTGAGGTCAAACTTGGTCCCCTGTCTGAAAGCGAGCTTAAAGGCTTTGATCTCGTGGTCATAAGCCCGGGTATCTCCATCTTTGAGCCGACCATTGCCGCCCTGCGTCAGGACGGAGTCGAGGTGGTAGGTGATATCGAGCTGTTCGCGCGGGTCTGTCAGGGCAAGGTGGTAGGGATCACCGGCTCCAACGGCAAATCCACCGTGACTGCGCTGATGGGCGAGATTGCCAGGCAGGCCGGCCTAAAGGTGGCCGTGGGCGCCAACTTTGGCGTGCCGGTCTTTGAGCTGTTAAATCCTGAGATTGAGCTTTATGTGCTCGAGCTCTCCTCCTTTGAGCTTGAAACCTGTCCGTCCCTAAAGCTTACGGCAGCTACCTGTCTGAATGTCTCTGAGGATCATCTGGATCGCTATCACGGGGACATCGAGGAGTATGCCTCCTATAAGCAGAAGATTTACGAACATGCCGCCTACTGTCTCTATAATCACGACGATGAGCGCACCAGACCGCATTTAACTTCAGGTGTCTGTGAGAGCTTTGGCTTTGAAGGTGCCACCTATGCGCTTGAGAATGAGGGCGGCAGGCTGTATCTGTGCCGCAGAGGCGAGCGCTTTATCGCCGCTGACGAGCTTAAGATTTACGGCGTGCATAATGCCTTAAATGCCCTGGTGTGTCTGGCGCTGAGCACTGCCCTGGGTATTGCGGATGCGGCCATTCTGGCAGCCTTCAGAAGCTTTACGGGACTTGCGCATCGCTGCAATCTTGTGACTGACATCGACGGGGTGAGCTATTACAATGACTCAAAGGCCACCAATGTCGCCTCCACCGAAGCTGCGCTCAAGGGCCTCGGCCCGGTGCATCCTGAGGGCATTCTGCTGCTTGCCGGAGGTCTTGGCAAGGGTCAGGATTTCTCGCCGCTTAAAGCCTATCTTGGACGGGAAGTCAAAAATATTCTGGTGTTTGGCAAGGATGCTGACAGGATTATGGCCATCGATGCGCAGCGCTGCATCCTGGTGAAGGACATGTTTGAAGCCCTGGCTAAAGCGCAGAGCCTTGCGCATCGCGGGATGGCGATTCTGCTCTCGCCTGCCTGCGCCTCCTTTGATCAGTTCAAAGGCTTTGAGGATCGCGGCGCACAGTTTGTCGCGGCGGTTGAGAAATTTAAAGAATCTTCTGAGGGCTAGCCTATGTCATTGCCTCATTCCCTGCGTCGCTCATCTGAACTGCAATATGATCGCTGGCTGCTGATTGCCAGTCTGCTTTTGATCTGCATCGGTCTGGTGCTCATCAACTCAGCTTCCATTATGGAATCCTTTGCCAAATACGGGGATGAGTGGATCCTCACCAAAAAGCATCTGTTTGCCATTGTAGTGGCTTTAGGCGCAGGCATGGTCAGTGCGGCCATCAGCACGGAATTTCTCTCCCGCAATTCGCTCAAGCTGCTCTTTGTCTCCATAGGCCTGCTGGGTCTCGTGCTGGTGATCGGACGTGAGGTCAATGAGGCCAAACGCTGGATTAACTTAGGCTTTTTCAACCTGCAGCCGGCTGAGGTCTTCAAGCTGTGCTGGATCCTCTATTTTGCCAGCTTTGTCAGCCGCAAGGTCGATGAAGTGAATACGGCGCTGGGCTTTTTCAAATCCGTGGTGATCCTGTTCGTACCGGCCGTACTGCTGCTGATGCAGCCTGACTTCGGCACCCTGGTGGTGGTCTCGGTGATCGCCTTTGGCATGCTCTGGGTGGTCGGCGCAGGTCTTATCAAGTATCTCGTGGTGGTGGCCGCCGTGGGCGTAGCCTTCTTCTTCCTGGTGGTGACCCGTCCTTACCGTATGCTGCGCATCACTTCCTTTTTAAATCCCTGGGAGGATCCGTTCGGTTCAGGCTATCAGCTCACGCAGTCGCTGATGGCGTTCGGCCGCGGCGGCCTTACCGGTGAGGGTCTGGGCAACTCCCTGCAGAAGCTTGGCTATCTGCCTGAAGCCCATACAGACTTTGTGACCTCGATTCTCGGTGAGGAGCTGGGCTTTTTAGGCATGTGCATGGTGATTCTGCTGGAGTTTTTCATCGTGTGCAAGGCCATCCACCTAAGCTTTAAGATTCTGCATACCGCTTCGCTCTTTCAGGGTTATGTCGCCTTCGGCATCGGCGTGATGTTCTGCATGCAGACCGTGATCAATATCGGCGCCGCCTCAGGCGGTCTGCCGACTAAGGGGCTGACTCTGCCGCTGGTCAGCTTCGGCGGTTCCTCGCTGATTGTCTGCTGCGCGGCAATGGGCATACTCATGCGCATTGACTATGAGTGGCGCCACAGGATTTTCGGAGCGCTGCCGCACAGCGTAAACAAGCATGTCAGCAAGGGCAAGCTCTAAGGCTGAATAGGTTTTAAGATAATATGAAGATTAAAAAAATTCTCATTATGGCCGGGGGCACCGGGGGACATGTATTTCCGGCTCTGGCCATCGCCGGCGCCTGCAGAGAGCAGGGCTGCGAGGTCCTGTGGCTGGGCAGCCGCGGCCGTATGGAAGAGCAGCTCGTGCCTAAATACGGATATCCTATCCGCTATATTGAGGTCAGCGGGATCAGACGCAATGGCCTAGGCCGTCTGCTCAAGGCGCCTCTGATGATCTCAAAGGCGGTGGCGCAGGCCCTTGAAGTAGAGCGTGAGTTTAAACCGGATGTGGTGCTGGGCATGGGCGGCTACGCCTCAGGCCCGGGCGGAGTGGCAGCTAAAATCCTCGGCATCCCTTTAGCGATTCATGAGCAGAATGCCAAGGCAGGGCTTACCAATAAGCTGCTCTCCAAGCTTGCCTCGAGGGTCCTGTTAGGCTTTGCCGGGGCCTTTGTCGGCCCTAAGGTTGAGGTGGTCGGCAATCCGGTCAGACCTGAAATTGTGGCGTTAAGAGAGCAGCCGCGGGATTTTGGCGGGGAGAGTCTGCGCATTCTGATTGTGGGCGGCTCCCTGGGCGCACAGGCCTTAAATGAGCTGGTACCGAAGGCTCTGATGAAGTTTGAGGGGCAGATTGAGGTTGTGCATCAGTGCGGCAAGGGACATCTTGAGAAGACGCAGGCGCAGTATGAGGGGGCTGCCTTCAGGGTGGAGGTCCGTGAGTTTATCGACGATATGGTCAGGGCCTATAGCGAGGCACAGCTCATTATCTGCCGTGCCGGAGCACTGACGGTGGCTGAGGTAAGCTGTGCCAAGCTGCCGGCCATTTTCATTCCGCTGCCGACTGCAGTTGATGATCATCAGACCAAAAATGCCGAGTCCTTAGTCAGGGAAGGCGCCGCTCTGATGTTCAAGCAGTCAGAGCTCAGTGCTGATGAGCTGTATGCAAAGCTTCAGCAGCTGAGCACAGAGCGCGGCGAGCTGATGAAGATGTCAGGGCAGATGGAGCGCTGCGCCATCACCAATGCCACACAGAGAGTGGTCGAAGTTTTAGAAAATATGGTATAGTGCACAGCAAATTTTATAGATGATTGTAGGCACACAGCATTCACGAGCTGTCGAGATAAAATATTGAAATATGGCAATTAAATCACAGACGGGGACTTATGCAGAGCCCCCGATGCATAAGATTAAGCGGATCCACTTTGTCGGCATCGGCGGAGCGGGTATGTGCGGGATCGCCGAAGTACTGTGTAACGAAGGCTATTCCGTGTCAGGCTCGGACCTCAATGAGAGCAAGGTTACTGAACATTTAAAAAGCCTGGGCGTGACCGTCTATCTTGGACATGACGGCGCACAGGTGCACGGCGCAGGTGTCGTGGTCGTCTCCTCTGCGATAAAACCTGACAATCCCGAGATTCTCGAGGCCAAGTCGCAGCATATCCCGGTGGTCAGACGCGCAGAAATGCTGGGCGAGCTCATGCGCTACCGTTATGGCATCGCGATCTGCGGCACCCATGGCAAGACCACAACCACCAGCCTGATTGCCTCCATCTATGCTGATGCGGGGCTGGATCCGACCTATGTGATAGGCGGTCTGCTCAACAGCTCAGGCACCAATGCCAAACTCGGGCAGGGGCGCTATCTCATCGCCGAGGCCGATGAGTCAGATGCCTCCTTCCTGCATCTGCAGCCGATGGTGACCGTGGTGACCAATATCGAGGCTGACCATCTGAGCACCTATGGCGGTGATTTTAACAGGCTCAAGGAAACCTTTGTCGAGTTTCTGCATAATCTGCCGTTTTACGGTACGGCGGTGTGCTGCATCGATGATGAGCAGGTGCGCAGCAT
Source organism: Succinivibrio sp. (assembly GCA_024693025.1). GTDB lineage: Bacteria > Pseudomonadota > Gammaproteobacteria > Enterobacterales > Succinivibrionaceae > Succinivibrio. Next base: position 13,184 of record JAILLS010000099.1, read on the forward strand.
TCTGCCTGAAATCGGCCGTACGCTCATAACCTATGGTACGGTAGAGGATGCGGACTATCGGGTGACCAATTTTGCTGAGCACGGCACGCACTGCACCTTTACCCTGGTGCGCAAAAATGCCGAGCCGCTGCAGGTTGAACTGCCGATCCCAGGACTGCACATGGCCAAGAATGCCGCCGCGGCAATTGCGGTAGCGCTTGAGGAGGGCATTGAGCCGCAGGTGATCCTGGCAGCCTTAAAGAATTTTGGCGGTGTCGGCAGGCGCTTTCAGGTCTATGGTGATTTTGAACTGCCGCAGGGGCAGAGAGTTACGCTCGTGGATGATTACGGACATCATCCGTCTGAAGTGCAGGCCACGATCGTGGCTGCCCGTCAGGCCTTCCCCGGCAGGCGTCTCGTGATGATCTTCCAGCCGCATCGCTACACGCGTACCCGCGATCTGTATGAAGATTTTGTCAAGGTGCTGCTCAATGTGGATGAGCTGGTGCTTCTGGAAGTATACAGTGCAGGAGAAGAACAGATTGTCGGAGCGGACAGCCGCTCGCTGTGCCGGACCATTCGCTCGGAAGGCAAATTTGAGCCGCATTATGCTCAGAGTATGGCTGAAGTGCCGGAATTATGTGAAAATCTTCTCAAGGATGGTGATCTGGTGATGACTCAGGGGGCCGGCAATGTGACGCAGGCTGCCCGCATTTTCAGTAATCGCTGGCGTAAAGTTTAAGTTATCAAGATGGTGCGCAAAGGACAGAGTAGAGGGCGCTTTATTGCGGGAGTTATTTTTTTAATAACCCTGATAGGCCTGGGCATTTGGGGCAACAGCTTTTTACGCTCGCTGCTTGCAGATCCGCATATTCTGCCTGTACGCTCGGTAAGAGTGGATGGCGTGCTCACACAGCTGACCAAAAGAGGACTTGCGCATATCGCCGGCAGAAAGTGCGCCGGCAAGAATATCGTCACGCTGGATGTGGAGGAGCTGACGCAGGCGCTCAAGCAGGATCCCTGGGTTGCTCAGGTGATGGTCAAAAAGAAGATGCCTGATACCCTGGTGATCTCAGTGGTTGAGCATGTACCGGCGGCCTACTGGAATGACAACGGGCTGTATGATGCCAAGGCGCAGGTGGTGTTCTATCCTAATCTGCGCAAATTCAACGAGCCCCTGGTGAAGCTGGGTGCCTTTCGCGATAATCTGGCGCCTGAAGTTTACAAAAGCGCCGTGGCCTTTATCCGGGTAATGGAAGGCAGCCGCTTTCAGCTCGTACAGCTGTATTTAGACAAGGTGCGCTGCTATACCATGACGCTGCAGAACGGCACCCGCCTCATTTTGGGGCGACAGCCTGAAGTGGCGGAACAGCGGCTGAAGCGCTTTCTGGAGTCCTTTGATAAGACCGGACTTAAAATTAACGATTTAGAATATGTAGATTTGCGGTATGATGTAGGATTTGCCGTGGGTGCGCGGCAGCACGAAGCAGGAAATTAATCATGTTTTTCAAGGGTAATAAACAGAACGCCAAACTGGGCATCAATGATGCCACCCAGACCTTAATGGCTCTGGATATTGGCTCCACCAAGATCAGGCTCATCGCCGGCAAGGTTGATACTGACGGCCAGGTGGATATTGAGGGCTATAAAGAGCTGCGTTCACGGGGCGTGAACAAAGGAGCAGTGACCGACATCAATCTGCTTTCGGCCACACTGGCTGAGCTTATCGGCAACTTTGCCGATGAAGTCAATATCGAACCTTATCGCTTTATTGTGGGCGTGCCGGGGCAGTTTATCCGCTCCTACAGCAAGAACGGCACGGCCACCTGCCAGAGCGGGGTGGTCACGGTCGCAGACCGCAACCATGCCGTGGAAAACGCGCGGGCCGGTGTCAAATTCGACATGGACTATGAGAGTATCCATGTGATCCCGAACTACTACATCACTCCGACCTCCAGTGACGTGCGCAATCCAATCGGACAGTATGCCGGACGTATTGACGTCAACTGCCACATCGTGGCCTGCATGAGCTCACATATGCGCAACCTTGAGCATGTGGTGGGCATGATTTCTCCGGATTTTCACATTCAGGAATTCTCCTATGACGGTATCGCCGCTTCAGATGCGGTGCTCTCGGCCGGCGAAAAGGAGATCGGTGTCTGCCTGATCGATATCGGCGGCGGCACGGTGAGTGTGACCGTATATGACAACAACAACGTGGTGATGACCTTCGGGTTTGACGGCGGCGGTGATGCCATCACCCAGGCGGTAGCCAAGCAGTTCGGCATCCCGATGGACATTGCCGAGGACGTCAAGGTCAATTATGGCTATGCCGATACCGATCTGTCCGCGCCGCAGAATCTGGCCGATCAGTACCTGAACGTGACTGTCACCGATCCTTATTCTGAACAGCGCCGCGATGTGAGAATCGCCAGATGGGAGCTTGCCACGCAGATCAGAACCTGCCTTGGCGATATTTTCCAGATGATCGGCAACCGTATCAATCAGTATGTGAGCGAAAACCGCATCACCTTGAACCTGGGAGCCGGCTTTGTGCTGACCGGCGGCGTATCCAACACCATCGGCATTGACAAGGTGCTGGAGATCGAGCTGATTCAGCGTTCGGCAACCTACAGTCAGCTAGGCGGGCAGAGCAAGGTGCGCCTTGGCTATCCGCGCGGGGTCAGAAAGGCCGTCAATCAGGAGTCGATGCGCCTCAAGCCTGATTATGCCAACGTTGTGGGTCTGCTCAGATGCGGGTACAACCATCTTATCGACAGCTATACGCCGCGGGATACCCCGGAGCAGGCTGAAGGCAAGGGCGGTCTGAAGCGCTTTATGGACTGGATTTCTCGAGAGCTCTAACATTTTTGGCGCAATTTTGCGTCAAAGCTCTTATAACTTGATATGATTTAACACAAACACACTTTTAATAACTGGGATTTTTCAAATGAGCGATTTCCGTATTGATACTGTCTCTAATATGGCTGAGTCAAGTGTTCATCCTTCTTCAAATTGCATGATCCGTGTACTGGGGATCGGCGGTGCAGGCGGAAACTCCCTGCAGCACATGATCAATGAGAGCCTCAGTGGCGTCGAGTTTATCGCGATCAATACTGACTATCAGGCTTTATCCAAGTCGACCTCTCCTCTGAAGGTTCAGATCGGCGTCAAGCTGACCAACGGTCTGGGCGCAGGCTGTGATCCTAACAAGGGCCGCAAGGCAGCTGAAGAGAGCAAGGAAGATATCAAGAAACTGCTGCAAGGTTCAGATATGGTGTTCATCACTGCAGGCATGGGCGGCGGTACCGGTACCGGTGCAGCTCCAATCATTGCCGAGATTGCCAAGGAAACCGGTGCTCTGACCGTGGCTGTGGTGACCAAGCCTTTCAAGTTTGAGGGCAAGCGTCACATGGTCAATGCCGAGTCAGGCATCACCGAGCTGTCCAAGCATGTCGACTCCTTAATCGTGATCGACAATGACAAGCTGTTAAAGAACCTCGGTGCGAATATCTCCATCGTCAACGCCTTCAATGAGGCCAATGACGTGCTGCTCAACGCCGTCAAGGGCATTACTGATTCCATCACCAACCCAGGCTTCATTAATCTTGACTTTGCTGACGTACAGACGGTAATGCGCGGCCGCGGTCATGCCATGATCGGCAACGGCATGGGTCAGGGTGCCAACTTCGTGGAAGACGCCGTGGAGCGTGCTATTCATTCACCTCTGATCGAGCAGGTGGATATCTCCTCTGCTGCAGGTCTGCTGGTCAATGTCCGCGTCAATCCGAACTTCCCGATCTCCAAGTGGGAGGATATCTGTAATGCTGTGCAGCAGTATGCCGATGAAGAGGCTGACTGCAAGTTCGGTATGAGCTTTGATGAGTCCATCAGCGAGGATCAGATTGCCATCACCATTCTCATCACGGGTATTTCCGCCTCTGATCAGGGCCTGGCCCGCAACAGCAATATGACCGGCAAGAACAATTTCTTTATGTCAGCCAATCAGGGCATGAGCCAGCCGCAGCAGAATTACAATAACCGTAACGACAATGCGATGGACTTAGGTCAGGGTCTGCAGAACAGCAATCCAAGCCCGGTGCGTCAGAACTTTGTGGCCAGAGAGCCTCAGCATAATGAACCGATGGAGCTGAACATGGGCGCCAATATTCCTTCAGCAGGTCACTCCGGCATGGGCGGCATGCCGATCGGCGGCAACCGTCCCTTCTCCCAGGAGCCTAACGAGGTTTCGATTCCTAAGAGCAGGGTGATCGGCACTCCGGACGAGGAGACCATGTTTGAGGACATTCCGCCGATTTTAAGAAATAAGTCAGTTTAACTAAAAAGGCATCCGTAAGGAT
>JAILLS010000051.1 GCA_024693025.1 Succinivibrio sp.
GATCATTACCGAGCAGACCAGTCGTGATCTGATGCTACTTGATAAGATTGGTTACAAAGGTGACTTGAACTCCTAGAAACTAGCATAAAGTGTGCCTGATTAATGGGAGGATTAACAGGAAACTATACGTCTGCTTTCAGGTTAGATACATCAACTAGTTCTGTCTGGCATAGATGAGTGCCAGCAATCTTTAAATATGCTCTTAGATGATTGTTAAATGAGGAAGAACATTTAAAGTTGCTCGACTCAGAGTATCTTACTGATTGCCAACTCCTGCAGAGGACATCAGAAGGTGTGCGCTATACTTAGATTAAAACAGCACCACCCTCCGCACGCTTCTTAAGATCATGTATATCCAAATCTTGCTATGAACCTGGTCAATAGTTATAGCTATACATCAAACCTTGAGCTAATCTTAGCCATCCATCCAAAGATACAAACAGCATCAATTTAAAAGGAAGCGAAATGGACATTGGCGAGACCATCATCATACCTAAAGCCAGAAGAATATTAGAGATGATAAGATCAATTGCAATAAACGGCAGATAGAGCAAAAATCCAATCTGAAACGCTTTGGTAAGCTCTGAAATCAGAAATGACGGAACAATGAACAACATGCTGTCTTGCCTAATCCCGCCATGCAGATCCTCAGGCCAGATTTTTTCTGCTGCCGTCATGAAAGCCTTAATAATCCGTGTATCCGTATTACTCTGTAAGAAATCTTTAACAGGCTCAGAAGCTATGGATAGATTTTCCATAATCTGTACCACATCAAAGTTTTCTACAGAAGGTAATTTAACCAGCTCATCCCACATCTGAGCACCTACAGGAGCCATAATAAATGCGGTTAAGATCATTGCCAAACCAGACAATACCATGGCAGGAGGAACCTGCTGCACACCCAGAGCGTTACGAATTAATGAACAGACTACAATAATTTTACAATAGGAGGTCACAATGGTCAGTATGAAAGGAGCGATTCCTAACAGGGTGACCATTAGGATCAGATTGGTTTGTGTAACAAAACCCATTTTATTGCTTGATCTCGGTTATCTGCACTCCAATCTGATCACCTAGCTGGACTAAACGACCAGAGCCAATGATGCGCCCGTTAATTCTTAAGCTCACCGGAGATTTAGGTGAACAATTAAGATTTACTAAGCTGCCGCGTTTTAATGCAACCACATCGGTATAGGCAAACTGCTGCCTGTCAAGCTCAAAAGCCACTTCAAAACTAAGATCATTCTGATTGATGCTTTCCTGCAAAGGCGTCTGTGAGTCTGTCCCTGCTGCCTGCGGATCATCATTGTTGTTTAACTCATCACTCATGTTCAAACCCTGATTATCTTCAGTGATGATGCTGTAGCCCTGATACGTTGCCACTGCATCTTTAAAATTAAAATGTAATACTAATTTATTTAGATTAACACAAAGTTCATCATTTCTGAGGTAATTATGATCTGGTATTAAAATATCACCACAGCGCAACTGAATTAAATCCTTCCCTGTAATATTGACCAGCCCCAGATCAAAAGCAAACTGGCAGGATAAATGCTGAACTATATCCTCATTTGGAGAAGGCTGATGTCCTCTGAGCAAATCGCAAAATTTATGCGCAGAGCTCTCGTCCGGAATCTCAAGACTCATCAGCAGCCAACGCCCATTATGATTCAGCGAAAAAAACAGCTTGTATTGTCCATGCAGCTTGTCCGCATCGCTAGAATCAAAACTAACTTCATGGCCAAGGAAATCTGACAGCGTTCTTAGATAATCAGCAAATATCAGCTCAAATGCCACAGCAACCATCTCTGACGGCAGCTGTTTAACATTTAAATCACGTAAAAGCTCATCTTCATCTAGAAAATAGTCATCATAAGCATTCAGTTTTAACTGCAAAGCATTGTCGACTTCTAGGATGGTACTGATTACAGGTGAACTATCCTGATATACCTCAAACGGATCATATCTTAGGCGGCCCGCAGAGGGAACAATATCATTGACAGCATTGATCAGGTCCTGCTCATTGTGATCATACCTGACAAACTGAAAATCTTGAATCTCAGACATTCGCTAAACGTTCCTTTGACTATACCCTTGGTATTCAAGGTCCTGAGTTTGATTGTTGTTATCTTCTGCCTCAGAGCCAGCTCCATTATATGAAAGTTCGACTCTAAATGCAGACTTTTCATGCTTATCCAAACTATTTTCCAGCATCAGCTGCGTTTCCTGCAGCTTTTTATAGGACTGAGGATCAGATGACACAATCGACACAAACAGCATACCATTTACATCACGTGACATAGAAATGGTCGTATTCGGCAGAATCTGCTGGTTAACAGAAATCATCACCTGTTTAGCCGAATTACCTGACAGATCAGGCTTTGACACCAGAATCTTATCAGTTAGATTCTGTGCAAGCTGCAGCAGTTCATCAGGTGAACTGACCTGCGGGGTTCCCTGCATCTGTGAGATGGTTCCGCCCTGCACCTGCTGTCCCTGACTGCTTGACATAAAGCTTGAGAGATCAGGATTATTTCCAGAACCTTCCTGAGTATATTTCTCATTCAGTGACGAAAAAATTGAACTTAAGGATGACGACTCTCCCTTTCCACCAGCCTTACCGCCATAGGCTGTACTCTGACCCTGTTGCTGATCAGGCTCATCCCCTTCTAAAATCTGATTAAACCTTTTAATCTTATCTGGATCCTGTGCGGAATCTGCTTGACTTCTGCGATTCTTATCGCGTTCCTCAAGCTGAGCAGCATTATTGCTTTGACCGTAATTATCCTGTATACGCATATAATTACCCCTCGCTGTTTGACTGATGGTTAAGACTTTCTTCGACTATTTTAAATTGTAGCCTAAAAAGAACGTATAGTACAATCAGAAACCAGCAGAACTTAGATGTTTGCCTAACTTTTAAAACATAGCCAAAACTATAAAGCATATGATAAATCCTTGCTTAACTATACACAATAAGGAACAATTAAAATTACTTTTTTATCCTGAATGAGGAAAGCAGGTTAACTCGCTACCGGCAGTTTATATCAGAGGCTTAACGCAGGCCGACTGACTTTACCTCCTGATAATCTGTAAATTCATCATTAATGGCCATCTTCTTTGTTCTAAAGCCACCTGACACAGAGAGATTTACTCCTCCATTAACCACATCAGCATCCGGTACAGTTTGAAGCACCAAAGCTGAGGCTGACTGCGCAAAACAGAGATTTTACATTGACAATAGCATTTTGCGTTTTAAAATTTAACCTATAACATATGTAGTTTTTAAAAAGAGTTGGCCTTATTATCATGAAAAAAGGAGAGAGGCATGCATCCAACCGTTGTAGAGCTCATTAAAGAGTCGATGTATTTAGTGATGATGCTATCCATGCCGCCTATTATGGTTGCATCAGTAGTCGGTATTCTCTTCAGTTTATTTCAGGCTATCACGCAGCTGCAGGAACAGACCTTATCCTTTGGTGTGAAACTTATTGCTGTTTCGATCACCTTATTTTTATCTGCCGGCTGGATGGGTGCTCAGATTATCCAATTGAGTGATGTGATTTTCTCAAGGTTCTACCTACTGCAATAAAAATCGGTCCTAAGCCTCATGGAAATGCTCTCTGCGCTAGCTCAGGATCCGACTGTCGTCGTCTATGTTTATTCCATCATGCTAGCTCTGCCGCGACTGCTTATTCTGACAAGCATTGCTTCAGTGTTTGGTCCCGCTGTAACCATGATGATCAAATTTCCGCTGGCTGCATCTATACTGCTGCCGCTGCTCCCGTTTTTAGTGTTTCAGGGCACGGTCAACAGTATTACTGAACTTCCATATTCGACCATTGCCTTACTGGCTGTAAAAGAAGTCTTTTTAGGCTTTATTTTGGGTTATGTATCCAATGTGTTTTTTTCCGCTGCCATCGCTGGCGGTATGATTGTGGATAACCAGCGTGGCGCAAGTCAGGCTCAGGGACAGGATTTAATTTTAGATGAGCAGAACTCTCCGTTTGGCTCAGTCCTGATGCTGACCCTGGTTACCCTTTTTTATGCCTCAGGAGCTGTGATAGGATACATTGGCATCATCATGACGTCGTATCTGGTCTGGCCAGTCAATGAATTTCTGCCTGCCATATACTCAGCTGAAACGGCAACCTATACCGGCTACCTTGCGAATCTGGTAATGTCCTATGCTCTGGTCCTCTGTGCTCCGTTTATGCTGGTGTCCTTAATGACTGATCTGTCCTTAGGTCTTATCAACCGCTTTGCTCCTCAGCTTAACGTATTCATTCTGTCCATGCCGATCAAAAGCGGACTGTGCGCTGTCCTGATCCTGTTTTTTGTTCAGCCTTACATGGAAATCGGAGGCACTTATCTTGAGCGCATGTCAACACTTGTGCATAATATGCTTAAACTCATATCTCCAACTTACTAACATTATGAAAACTAAATTATCAATTTATCTAATTCACAGCATCATGCGTCAAGCTGGCACTTTCCTTAAATTATGCCTGCTGGGAATCTGTATGATCTTTAATTTTAATTCTCAGGCAAATGACAGTACTGACTGTAAGCTTGATCATACCTATCGGGTGGCGATTATTGAGTTTGGTCCTACGCATAATACTCAGCTTTTGATTAAAGAACTGCTCAAACGACTTATGGATCATCAATACATGCCAAACTATCAATTTGAAAATCAATTTCATTTTGATGATCCGACCACTTATAAGCTGAGAATGAGCCAAGATCTTTCCCAGAAATGTTTAAAATTCCCGGAGCAAGAGCTGTACAACGCCAATTGGAATTATGAAACCCTTAAAGACATGGTGACCCAACTCAAGAACAAAATTAAAAACAAGGAAATTGATATGGTGTGGGCTCTAGGCAATCACGCCATTGATCTGATGTGCAATGAAGACTCAGATATCCCAATTCTTGGCATGATGTGTACTGATCCCAACAAGCTTTCAGCTCCTCAGTTTTCTCAATACAACAACGTTCACACCCTAGTTGAAATGCGTTTGTTCGCCGATTTTCTCGAAGGCTATCAATCTACCTATCTGCATGAAAATATTGGCATACTGAAAGATAAGAACCCGCTCTTTGACTCTTATGCAGACGTTCAGCGCGTCAAGGAATACAGTCAGAACCATAAAATCAACCTGCAGGTCTGTGAAGGAAACTTCTTTACTGCTGACGAGAATTTAGCCCATCAGGAATTTGCCCGCTGCATGCAGGAGCTCAGCGATAAAAATGTCGAAGCCATTTATCTGTCTGAATTAGCCGCAGGTCCAGATCTGAAACACTTCTATACACAAATCAAACCTCTGTTACTGCATAAGACCTTTGTGTACTCTTACGAATCATACGATCAGATTAAAGCAGGCAGTCTGATGGGTTTTTTTGATGGTAATATGGACTGCAGAGCTACAGTGGAATTCAGAACCTTAGATAATTTTTTTAAAGGTGAGAAGCTGCATAGAATAAATCAGCATATCACCATTCCATATTTTTTTGGGATCAATCTGAAGACAGCCAGCTTGATGCAGTGGAGACCAACCTTCAGCATGCTAGTAGCTGCCGATGAGATTTTCCAGAATATTAACAGTGACTAGCCCTTGCCTCTCTAAGCAGCCCTGCTCCCAGCAGGGCACTTAAAATACAGAGCCATTGTCCTAGTGTCAGTCCCCCCACAAAACCAATCATTCGGTCCGGTTCCCGTACAAACTCTGTCATAAAACGCAGTGAGGAATAACCAATCAGGTAGAGACACGCAATCACCCCAGGTCGGGCGGTAAGCCTGCGTAAACAAATATATAGGATGAGCGCCAGCACAGGACCCTCAGCTAACGCTTCATATAATTGCACCGGATGCCGTGGCAAGGGATCTGCACCGGCAAAATACACCCCCCAAGGCAGATCTGTAACCCGCCCCCATAGCTCTCCATTATAAAAATTACAAATTCTTCCGCAGGGGATCACAATCAGGGCACATAAAGCGGCCCGATCATAGGCTTTCCACATCTGAGTCTGAGTCAGATTCGCCCAGCGAGCATAACAATAAATTCCCAGAATAAGCCCTAGCGCGCCGCCATGATAGGACATACCGCCACGCCACAACTGTAGAATTTCTTCAAGATGCTGCGCATAATAATGCGGTTCGTAGACAAGACAATAACCTAACCGACCTCCTAAGATGGCTCCATCTGCAGCCCAGATTGCTAGCAAAATACACTGTCTGCGGGAAAAACAGCTCGAAGGTCCGGCAGCAAACAACACAAAGCCCAACAAATAGACACAGCCATAAGCAATGTCATGCAAAGTCATAGACAGTCTCTGCTACCCCGCTCAGCTTACTGCTGCGGTAGCTTATTATAGATATAGGCAGGAATAATCTGACGATCCTCTTTAAACTTGGTATGTAAACGATGTCCCAGCTCAATTTTATCAATGATGTTCAGCAATGGCTGAAGCCCTACGGCTTTCATAATCTGATTCATCAGCAGCACTGATTCACCATTGTCGCGTTTGATATACAGAAAACTTGAATTGCTGTCAAAAGGATAATCCACCAGCAGCACGGCTTTTTGCATGGCTGAACGAATCAGGGAAAAATCATAATCCTGACCAGAGCTTTCCTGCAGCTTATACTTAATGATCTTCATAATTATAATTCTGAGGAAACTGAAAATCTGAATAATACGCGCTTCTTTGGTCAACACTAACTCTTCAGCACTAATGGTATTTTTATCGTCATCACCATTATCATCCAGGCTTAAGTCATTAAGCACGGAACGATCTAAATTCAGGTGCAGCTGCTCCATATTGGAAGAAGCGGTTTTGAGAAATTCCACGCCATACTGCTCAGACAGATTCTTCACAATAAAACGCAGGATTCGCAAGGTCTCTTCATTCACTACCCTTTTAGCATCCTCAAGACAGTCCAGATATTCTTCATAGGAGTAGTCAATGCCCAAAAACCCCAGATGCTCACCATAAACCTCTCGTCCACTCTGCTCTTTAGCCGGATTCAAATTGAGTATGTCTAAAGCCACAGTGATGAACAGAATCTCAGAGAGCCGATACTTAAGTCCTGAATGATATCTCTTCTGCAGATAATCCAAACGATATTCAAGCTTAAGCACTTCGACCCAGACACTGTAAATTACATAATTTGCATAATTAATCTGCGGTAAACCAGAGACATAATCCACCTTGCGGGTGTTATGCGCAATATTTCTGAGCTTGCCCACCTTATCCTTGTTTATAGCTCCACGCAATTCGGAGGATTTGATCTTAACTTCCTTACGCAGCTTTTCTAAAGCATCCGGATCATCCTTAGTAAGATCCTCTAATCTTCCCAGCTTCTTGAGGGTACGGTGACCAATTGAACCATCATCTTTGCGAAATGACTCAACAAGATATACATATCCTGTACCATTAGATTTCTTTAACTGTATATACATAGGCTAAATAATAGTGTTGCTTTGAGTTAACTCTAACTTTAATTTTATGGCGAGCAAATTTAAATCTACGCTAAGAGATGCCTGCCAACTCACCTAAATAAATAAGTAAGTAAATTTTAAGATATAAGTATAATTCATATTGAAAGCAAAATGCTCTAAATTTATCAAATTATGGAACACCGAACACCTTTTTTATAGAAAATTAAGTAATTATTCGTTAAATTTATGAGCTAAATAGAAAAATTTTGTAGAGTAACCCTCAACAAAGATCGTGATTATGGTAGCAAGAGCTCGTATTTTGCTATAATTTGCCTGTTTGTGAAATGTTCACAGTAGTCAAAATCTGACTTAAACCGCAATTAACTGTTCAGAACTGTCTCTAGTTTTGCAGAACGCGTTATAAATCAGCGACATACCCATCTGCTTGCAGGTGGAATGAAAGTCACCATGCTTACGATTGATCATTACAAAACAAACATTTGCTAAAAACAGGTCGTACCGAATGTAAAGCATGATTTTTACAGATGCTGCACAAAAGGAAAAACCTAAATCACTTGGATTTATATCGAAGTAGTAAAGTAGCTTAACCGTTAAAAAATATAGGGCGATTGATTGTACGTCCCTGTCTAAGACAGAAATTTACCGCTAAAGTGGCTGTTAGGTTGCCAGGTAATAAAAGTACTGACTCAAACAGAATTATACTCATACATCCAAAGTCTGAAAATGATGTACGATTATGAGCTAAACTTGGTAGTCAGAACCTCACGAGCTTGCCTGTGGGAACAGTCAGTGCGAGGATATAGGAGTTATAATGAAAATAGATATCGCTTCATCAGAAAATAATTCATCTATTACGATTATAAAGGTTGAAGGACGTATTGATGCCATCAGTGTCTCGGACTTTGAGGAAAAAACTCTGCCTCTGAGCGCGACTGAGGCTACAGGATTTGTGATTGACTTTGCTAAAGTAGAATACATCAGTTCAGCTGGCCTGCGCGCCATTTTAAAAATTGCTAAATCCTGCAAAGAAGTGAAGAAAAAAGTTGCCCTCTGCAATTTAAGTGCAACCGTCAGAGAAGTTTTAAAAATTTCAGGTTTCGATCTAATTTTAAAGATTTGTAATGATCTGCAAGCAGCAGAAGATTGTGTTGCTAAGGACTAAATATGCACATAATTTCATTACCCGCTAAAATTGAGCAATTATCTGTTATCAACGAACTTCTGCACGAAGTGATGACAGGTGAATTAGAACAATACCTACCTAAGATAGAACTGGTGGTTGAAGAACTGCTGGCCAATATCTGCAATTATGCCTATGACGGACAAAGCGGTCAGGCTGAATTCATGTGCGGACTGGTCACCTTTGACAGCAATCCCTGCATTCGCATCACGTTAACCGATCATGGAAAACAGTTTGATCCGTTCAGTGCTTCAATTGAAGACCATACCACAGATGATCTGGAAGATAGACCTATTGGCGGCCTGGGCATTTATTTTGTCAAGCATCTGGCAAGTCATTTTGTCTATTCACGTATCAATGATGCCAACATAGTTGATATCTATATGATGCTGAATGGTCAGAAGACTGAAGACAGCGTAGAGACCGAATAAAAGCTATGCTTCCGCAGCTTACGGGTGCGCTTCTGTGCCTTATGGCTATACTGGGCTCAGCAACCTACGCACTAGAGCTTGAAGTAGAAGAAGCTTATGTGCAGGCTGTGCCGTTTGATGCCGAGCCTACGGTTGAATACCGCATCAACAGCATGGATGTATATAAATTATCCAAATATGCTGTCATGCTCAGAAGAAATCATATGGTAACCATTGCTACAGCTCCTAAAACTAGGAAAGGAATCTCCAAGCAGGCTGCAAATTGGCGCAGTTTTATTGTTACCGCCTCAGATTCCAATCTTATTCCTCCAGAGCTTATTCAAGCTGTCATTGAAACAGAATCAAGCAATGTGGTTGACGCTGTATCAGTCTGTGGAGCACAGGGACTTATGCAGCTGATGCCTGAGACCCAGAAGGATCTGGGGGTAGTTGATCCCTTTGATCCCGAACAAAATATCGATGCAGGCAGTCGTTATTTAGCCTCTTTGCTGTATAGATACGAAGGAGATTTGGATAAAGCCCTAGCTGCCTATAATGCTGGTCCAGGCAGAGTTAATGAGTATCAGGGGATCCCTCCTTTTGCCGAAACCCAAGATTTTGTCAGGAAAGTCAAAAGCCGTTATCAGCAATTACAGAAAATGAGTATTTATTAGCAGCCGACCTTAAACGCAGGTAAAAGACTAGAGCACAATTGAAGATGAAGCTTCCAACACTGACTATAAACTTTAAAATGAAGGTCCTACTCTTTGTAGTAGTCATGCTGTTTATTCCTCTTTTTGTGATCTGTTTATATTTTTATGGCTCTTTACGTACTGAAATTTTAAATGATACCAACGAGGAAGTAAGATTCGAAGAACGCCTCTTTTCTTACATGGTCTCCAACAGTCAGATGTATGCAATACGTGAGATTTCTTATGATCTCAAGATTAAGGAAGATATTCTCAAATCCTTATCCATCATGCTGTCCAACGTTATTGATAAAACCCTGCGCTTCAATAATCAAACGCTCTACGATCAGGTCAGAGACTGCATTCTTAAGAGCGTCAACGACCAAAAGACCCATTTCATCATCTATGACAGACTCAACCGTAAACGGAATGTGTATCTGAATCAGGATGACTACAAATATCTTGCTGCCATCAACCGAGCCAAGACCAAAACCTTAGCCGAATATATACAAACAGCTACACTGTCTGAGGGTTCCTTCATGCATTTTTACTACACTTATGAAGGCAGACCCTGCTTAGTAGGTATTTACAGCATGCCCAACTCCTCACAGCTTATTGTGGCCATCGAGGATCTGTATGATTATCATAAAAAATATGAAGAATCCAGTGATAGTGACATTCTGAAAAATGTTGATATCTTTCTCTCGGCTCTAGAATATCTAGACAACAATGTGGTCTTTTCAATTTTAAACGATCAGGGCAAACAGCTTTTGAGCAATCAGCCTGATCAGTTCATGCCTTATCCGGAAAGTATCCTGAATGAAGCAAAACAAGATGAGTTCTGGGTTGGCGGGATCATGAATAAGAACCAGATGACGATTGCCTCGATTTCCTATTTCCCTTCGCTAAACTGGTTTATTACGGTTACTAAGCAACCAAACTCAGAACTTTCTCTGCTCATCCAGAATCTGGTGAAAGTGCTGTTTTTAACCTTGTGGATAGCCTTGTGCGGTTTGCTCAGTATCGCACTGATCCTCCGCAAACCTTTCTCACGGTTAAAAGACATCGCTCAATCCGCACGAGAGATTGAAAATGTCGGACTTAATGATGCCACTAAGCTAGCGCAGATCAGCACCAAGATGCCTGCACAGTCCTGCGGATATCCTGATATTGATCATCTGGTTCTGGCTTTTAAGAATATGAGCGCCTCTTTGTCTGATAATGTACAGAATATTATTGAGCTATCCGACAAACAAAAACGGGTTGAGGGTGAGCTTAATGCAGCCCATAATATTCAGATCGGCATCCTGCCTGATGATCTCGCTGCTGAGTCTTTTGCCCCCTATGCCTTAAGTCCCCGCCTCATTTCTGTAAAGGAAGTCGGCGGTAATTTCTACGATGCCATAGAGCTCGATGAACAGCGTTTTGCAGTCGTAATCGGTGGAGTATCGACAACAGGAGTTCCGGCTGCCCTGTTCATGACCATGACCGTCACCCTCATCAGACAGGGTATGATGATGCATTTAAAACCAGCCGCACTGATGACCGAAATCAACAAGATCTTATGCCTGCATAATCCTAATATGCTGAATGTAAAGCTCTTTATCTGCATAATCAATAAGTCTGATCATACGATTACCTATGCCAACGGCGGGCAGAGCAAACCCTTACTCTGCAGTGCCAAAGGCATACGTTCACTGACTCTGAACAGCGGCCCTGCTCCTGGTTCCATGCCTGACCGTCAGTATCTGGAATTTACAGATCAGCTTGCAGAAGATGAAATGCTCCTGCTTTACACTGCTGGTCTGAAAAAAGCAGTCAATGCAAATGGTAAGAGCTTTGGAGAAAAGCGCATCGTCGAATTTATAAAAAATAACTATACCTGCACTGCTCAGCAGGCTGCCTCCGGACTAGAACAAGCCCTTAAGAAATATCGAGACAGCACTCCTCTATCTGATGAAATTACATTTATGGTGGTCAAACAAAATGGATAAGAACACCATGTATACTTTTCTGAAAAGCTTTAAAACAAGGCTGACGTTCACGATCCTGATGTTCTCGGTCATTTCTCTTGTTTCCTTTAGCATGTATTTTATGAAAAGTCAGTCTGTCTCCATGCTCCAGTCCGATACTATGGAGCAGAAGTCAGTCAATCAGATGATGATCGAGCTGATGGATGCCTCTTATTACCGACATGTCTACTTTATGCTGTCCTCAATTCAGGGGATGCGTAAGAAACATGAAGTAGCAACCAGAGCCATCCGCAATATATATGAGGCCAGCAATCAGGACAGTCTGGAGGACTCAGGAGCCCTGGTGCGCAGCATCCTGCACAGTGCTTTAACAGATATCTCTTATCGCATCTTCATCTTTAATCAGAAGGATCCTGATAAATCCTTCTATGTGAAGCCTGAATATAAAGAAATTATCCATTACGACACGATTCAGTTTACCAAGTTTTCTCGCCTCTTAAAGAAATCGGTCTTTAACAGAGACATGACCTTCTTGTATCTTAAAAAACCTGAGACTAAAGAAGAATTTATCTGCAGTGTCAGTCCAATGTCAGACACCAATCTGATCGTAATCGTCAGCAGTCTTAACAACATGTTACCCTTAAGGGCTGCAGTACGCGGCACGATTCTCAGCAATATCAAGATTCCGCTGGAAAAAATGAATTCGGAGTTTATCGGCAAAAACTCCTGGCAGCATTATGTGCTGGACCGAACCGGCAAAGTGCTGGTTCCCCACAGCATCAAGGTCAAGATTGATTTTACCCGTGAACTAATCAACGAGATCAAGGAAGATCCTGATAGTACCATCACCAAATCTATGGAGATCAATGGCGAGCCAACTAAATTAGTCATTACGCTGTATCGACCATTAAACTGGTACATTGTATCTTCTATTTCAGATGAAAACATACTCAAATCGCAGAAGAATATGCAGAAAAACATCTTCTACATCTGCATTGTAATGGCACTCATCACCCTGGTCTGTACCTATTTTCTGGCCGCCAGTATCTCCAAACCGTTAAATACGCTCATCTCGTCCACGCATAAGATCGCCAAAACCGATCTGCGCAATACCAAGGAAATCAAGAATCTCATTCGGGGACTTAATGAGGAAGACCGACAGGATGAGCTTGGTGAAATCGCCAAAGTCCTGAGCAAAATGATTTTCTCACTTTCGCTCAATATGAACATTCTGCTCGATAGACAGAACCATCAGAAACTGATGGAAGGTGAACTCAGTGCCGCGTCTGATATTCAGCAGGGCTTACTGCCTAGCGATCTCGATCTTCCTGAATATCTGCCATTTAATATCTATGGCAGTTTAAAGCCAGCCAAAGAGGTAGGCGGAGATCTCTACGATGTCATTTCACTGCCCAATCACAAGCTCTGTATCACGATCGGTGATGTCTCAGATAAAGGTGTACCTGCGGCCCTCTTTATGACTATGACGGTAACCCTCATCCGTGAAGGTGTCTCTCTCCATCTGCAGCCTGCCGCCTTGATGAATGTCGTCAATCAGGCTTTGAGCAAGCATAACCCTAATCTCATGTTCGTGACTCTCTTTATCGGGATCCTCGACAAGGAGAGCGGCGAGTTGACCTATGCCAATGGCGGACATTGTCAGCCTCTCATAGTTAATCGGGACGGACAAGTACGTACTCTTGAGCAATTAAGCGGTCCAGCGGTCGGAGTAGATGAAGAGCGTAACTATCTAGAATTCAAAGATTCTATCAGTTCAGATGACATGCTGCTGTTATACACAGATGGAGTAACTGAAGCACAAAATATTAATAATGAATTATATGGAGATGAACGCCTGAGTTCCTTCCTCAAGCAGCATGCTAAACTCTCCTCTCAAGAATTTGCTCAAGCTTTAACTAAAGAACTGACGCAATTTAAAGGTGATGCACCTCAGTTTGACGACATCACCATGCTGGTGCTTAGACATAAGTAAGTGCTCAGAACTGTTTACTGCAGCTGACCAAAACAGCGCAGAGTCAGCGAAGCTTTCGGCTCAAGCACGGTGACTGATTCACATACGTCAGCAAAGCTTGAATTCTGAGACTCATAAAAGCCCCACACCTCTGCTAATGATACGTTGGCAGGATTAGATGCAGAAGCAGGATCAAAGGCTCTCTGCTGCCTCTGCAAAACGCCCTGCTGCTTATCCTCGCTTAACGCATTAGAGTCAATATTCACTGAACTTTGCATTGTAACTAAATTTAGGTTTTCCATTTGTCTATGGCTCCTTTTATATTTCGTAAACTAATTATAGTGTATTTTTTGGGATACAAACCAAATTCTTGATCTAAATTATCTTAGATCGAGGACAGTTTTTGCGTCTAAACTTGATACCTTTTAGACTTTAATATTGAGCCCCCCCTTTTTTTCAAAAATACCCCCTTAGCCCAAAGTCTTTAGTCTTTGCCATTTTTGACCCTTTCGTTTTATCCAGCGAATATTTTCCAACTATGCATAGCCTTTACTGGAAAGACAGAACTCTGACCTTACTGTCAAGCGGCAGCAGCTGCAAACTATAACTAGAGCCTTGAGACTGACTTGTTGATTAGCCTAGCCGATCCTGCATGGTTTTTGATAGAAAGAGCCAGTTATATTTATATCGATGATTTATAGATGGTTTTAAAGTTTTAAAGAGTTTTGTCGATTATTTCTGCTGCAGGTTCGATCAAATCTATTTTGACCAACCTAATGTTTTATATGGCAGAAAATAAAAAAGCCACAATCCCAAAGCTTCGAAACAACGGATCGTGGCCTGACTAGAAAGTCATGTTCATAGTATCACAGTCACTTTTTAAAACAAGTGTCACCTGCGGTAATAAATACCGTTTTGACCTCACATATGAGACCCATAATGGAAAAAACTCGACCTTGTGAACCACTCGTAAACAAAGTCTTGCACCATTTGTAGCTTAGTCTTGATACGTTCATAAACTAGATCTTGATACAGTTGTAAACTAACCTTGATACATTCATAAACCATATACTGATACACGTGTATATAAAAACCTGAGACATCTTTGGGATATCTCAGGCCTATAAGTCGACTTTTTACAGCTCAGACGCGTACCCCGCATGCTATAAGGCTCTTTCGCTGAATGTCGAGTCTTCTTTTGAGCTCAGCATTCTCCTTCTCTATATCGTTATATTTGAGGGTAAGCTCAATCTCTTTCTTCTTTGATTCAAGCACCTGTCTAAGACTGTCGTTGTATTTACTGTTGAGGCTCTGGTAACTTAACCTCAAATCTTCATTTCTTGCTTTGAGGTTGCACAGTTCCTGCAGATCTTTGCCGTTGGCGATCTTCTTTTGCTCATTGATATAGGTACAGAGCATGTAAGTGATATCGTAAGTTGATACCTCAGGATCTGCCAGTTTCGTAATAAGCTCGGGAGTAAGCTCTTCACCTTTTTTATAAGTTGATTCTATAATGCTTTCCAGCGTTAATGCTCTGAGGCTAAACACTTATTTACCTCCTCTGATTTCTTCAGGACAGCCTCTCCATGAGCTGCCTGTAAGTCTGATTTCAATATCAGATTTCCTGAATAGTCGATTACATAAAGCATCACAGATAGGCCCCTTTGTTTTTATTACATCCTTCATATTATTCATCCTAAGCTGCGTGGTAAGAATGGTTGCGCCTTCGTTATAGCGGGCATCAACAATCTCGTTGAATTTTGCTACGACATCGTCGTCAAGCATGCAGCCTCCAAAATCATCGATAATTAACACATCGGTTCGACGCAGTAACTCTCGAAAACGAATGAAAGAGTCATCTACCTTGGCATTCAGGATAGAGTTAAGCTCCATCATTCTAAAATAGCGTACGGTGTAGCCCTTTTTAATCGCCTCTATAGCGGCAGCAATCGATAATGCGGTTTTGCCC
>JAILLS010000089.1 GCA_024693025.1 Succinivibrio sp.
AAGCTGTCAGGCATCGCATTTAGGATCTGCGGCTCAAACTCTACGGCTAGACCGCAGGAGAACGATAAGGCCATCACTAAAATCGCTTTACGGTCAATCTTCTGCGTGGCAATAATCTTGACGCCGGCTGCCGCAACGGTACCAAACATCAGAAGCGTTGCGCCGCCCAAGACCGGATCAGGGATCAGGGAGAAGACCTTGCCTACTGCCGGGAACATGCCGAGCACGACGAGGAACAAGGCAATAAAGTATCCCACATAGCGGGAAGCCACTCCGGTCAGCTGAATCATGCCGTTATTCTGAGCAAAAATCGAATTAGGAAATGAGTTTAAAAAGCCTGACAGCATGGAGTTAAAGCCGTCAGCTAAGATACCGCCTGAGGCACGCTTTCTGAACTCAGCCCCCTCAATCGGCTGTCCTGAGATCAGAGAATTGGCGGTAATGTCACCATAGGCCTCAATGGCAGTAATCATGTAGACGATCCCAAGGCCAATAATTGCCGCCGGATCAAAGCTCACCCCATATTTGAACGGCACCGGCAGCTGCAGATCCCAGAAGCTTTCAATCTGGGAAAAATCCACTCTGCCGCTAAAATACGCCACCACAAAGCCGATCAGCAGGCCGAGCACAATGGAGCTCATGCGCAGATAGCGGTTAGAGCTGCGGTTGAAGAACAGAATACAGATGATCACAACCAGGGCCAGCGAAATATGCTCAAGACTGCCGAAGCTGCCGTCTCCCTTGGCGCCAAAGCCGCCGCCGCAGGCAATCACTCCGACCTTGATGAGGCTCAAGCCGATCAGAGTCACCACAATGCCTGAGACTAAAGGCGTGATGATCTTGCGGGTATAGCGCAGCACCGTACTGATGAACATCTCGACAAAAGAGCCGCAGATCACCGCACCGAAAATTGCAGACAGTCCCCCCGAGAGCCCGGCTCCGATAATCGGGGATATAAAGGAAAAGGAAGTACCCTGCACACAGAGCAGGCCACAGCCTATCATACCGAAGCGGCGGCACTGGATAAAGGTCGAAATACCCGAGGCCAGCAGCGACATGGAGATTAAATAGGCGGTAGTTTCAAGATCAAGTTTTAAGGCACTCGCAATAATAAAGGGAGGAGTAATGATTGCAACGAAGATTGCGAGCAGATGCTGAAAGGCGGCAAACAGAGCATCCCGCAGCGGAGGCCGGTCTTCCAGCCTGTAAATCAGTTCTGAGTTAAACACACCCGGTTTTTCTTGATCTGACATGATTAGTTCTCTTTAAATTTAATGGTACAGTTATCCAGGCTTTCAATAATCGCCAGAGATTCCACCTGCAGTCCCTTCTCACGCAGAATGGCACCGCCTGACTGGAAAGCTTTCTCTACAATAAAACCCATCCCGGCTATCTGTGCACCTGCCTGCTCCGCAAGCTCCAGCATACCCTTGGCTGCATTGCCGTTAGCCAGAAAATCATCGATAAACAGCAGCTTTTCATCAGGCCTGATGAACTCTTTAGAACAGCAGACCGTATAGGTTTTATTTTTGGTAAAGGAGAAGACTTCCGCAACATACATCTCGGACATGGTAGATGGCTTTTTCTTTTTTGCAAAGACCACCGGTACCTTAAGCTCAAGTCCCACCATAATGGCAGGAGCAATGCCGGAGGCTTCAATGGTCAGCACCTTATCAAGGTGAGTTCCGGCAAATCTGCGCACAAACTCATCTGCCATTTGCTTAAGCAGCATCGGATCAATCTGATGATTGATGAAACTGTCAACTTTTAAAATCCCGCCCGGCAGACATTTGCCGTCATCCCTAATGCGTTTAATCAATGGTTCAAAAGGCTGATAGTTTTGCAGCATATATCTATGCAGATCCTGACCCAAACGTGTTCCCGTGGGTGCAATCCGCCTCCTTGTTGAGTGCTAAAAAATGCAGAATTTAATCTGCCTATTTTACTCCAATTCAGCTGCATTGTAAGCTTTTATCAGAGACAAAAAAGGCAGAGTTTATATGCGGCTCTGCCTTAAAGCTTAAGCTAGGTTCAAGCTTTCTTTTTATTCTGCATGCTGCGATCTTCCACACCCCAGGTATACATACCCAGAGTATCAGGCATGACCGAAGCCTCAAATTTTGGTCTCCTGATCCCTTCCTTCTTCTGCCTCGTGTAGTCATTGAGCGCAATGAAGGCATACTTGCCTAAGCGGGCAATGGCATAGAGGTTCGTCAGACAGAGCAGAGCCATGAACAGATCGGCAAGATCCCAGACCAGACTCAGTTCAGCCATGCAGCCAAAGAACACCATGGCCACCACGCAGCAGCGATACATGTTCAGGTTGCGGCGGGAGTGTTTCTTAAAGTACACAATGTTCACTTCGCCGTAATAATAGTTGCCCAGGATGGAGCTGAAAGCAAAGAGGAACACCAGGACACACAGGAGCTTTGGCGAGAGATCGCCAAAGTCGACGGCCAGAGACTGCTGCACCAGGGCAATGCCCTTTAAATCTGAGCCGATCTCATACTGACCGGTCAGAAGAATCATAAAGGCTGTAGCCGAGCAGATGATCCAGGTATCCACATATACGCCCATGGCCTGCACCAGACCCTGCTCCACCGGATGATCCACCGTGGCTGTAGCTGCAGCATTCGGCACACTGCCCTCACCTGCCTCGTTAGAGAACAGACCACGTCTGATACCCGTGATGATTACGGTAGCCAGTCCGCCGCCCACAGCAGCCTGAGGCTCAAAAGCATCATGGAAAATGAGCGCAAACATGCCCGGCACCTGATCATGATGAATCAGCATCACGGCAATGGCAGCCAAGATATACAGAGATGCCATCAGCGGAGTGATTAAGGAAGCATAGCGGGCAATGCGCTTGAGACCGCCTGAGATTAGGATGCCGGTGAGCAGGGCCAGAATCACAGCCACCTCAAGATTGCCAAGGCCAAAGGCATGGGACAGCGAGAGCGTGATGGTGTTGGACTGTACAGAATTGTAAATGAGACCGAAAGTCACGCTGATGAGCACGGCAAACAGCATCGCCAGTTTGCGGTTGCCTAAGCGGTTATCGATAAAATAGGCAGGTCCGCCATGGAATTTGCCATGGCCCTTAGGCATTTTATAGATCTGCGCCAGAGTACTCTCCACAAAGCCTGTGGCACAGCCGATAAAGGCGATCAGCCACATCCAGAAAATAGAGCCAGGGCCACCCACTACGATGGCAATACCCACGCCGGCAATATTGCCGACGCCGACCCGGGAGGCGGTACTGACGCAGAAGGCCTGAAAGGCGCTGATGGACTCACGTCCCCGTTTGTCGGTAGTCGCCTTGCGGGTAATAACCTTGACCATCTCCGAGAGCATTCTCAGCTGCAGCACTCCCGTGCGGATGGTAAACCACAAGCCCATGCCGATCAGCACCGCGATCAGAACATAGGTCCAGAGAACATCATTGATTGTTCCCACAATTTGTTGAATAGATGATAATTCCATGTTTAAACATCCGTGTCTGCTCACATCCGGCAGTTAACGGACTCCCTTTAGGTCACAACCTGCCTAAAAGCCTGTTATGCTTCAGACAGGTTTGAGCATTTACAACCAGCACTGCAGTATCTCAGTGAGATGAACTTTGAGGCTTAAAGCCGGGTGATGCCTGCAGTACTCTGCTTTACAGACTTTATTAGTCTATATCTTTCGAGGCGACATTCTATCATGTGCGGCACACAGACCCCAAATCAGTGCTAAAAGCACTGTCTTGGTGATGTTTGCCCATAAAAGAAAAGGATGAGTCGATCTGTAAGCCGAGTTCTGTACTTGCAAGCAAGCGGCAATCATTCCTCTAGGCCAGGGGTCGCCCCCCGGCTCCAGCAGTCAACCCGTCTCGACGCGGACCACGCCATGTGAGAACCTATTTGACCTTGCTCCGAGTGGAGTTTACCCTGCCCTTTACATTACTGCAAAGGCGGTGCGCTCTTACCGCACCCTTTCACCCTTACCAGCGTTAAACGCTTCGGCGGTCTGCTCTCTGTTGCACTTGTCATGAGCTTGCGCTCTCCAGGCGTTACCTGGCACTCTGTCCTGTGGAGCTCGGACTTTCCTCCCCTCAGGATCGTATGTAAAAACACGCATCCCAAGCAGCGATTGCCCGATCGACTCGCGCGTATTATAACCTAACTTAAGCCAAGCTTGAAAATATCTCACAACTTGCAGGTTTAGCCCTTGAGCAGACAGCAGGTTTTTGTTAATCTCCGCCTGAAGTCTCACTGTTCTTGATGCTGTTACAAGGAGCCGATTATGATGTTACCTGCACGCTTTATGTCCTGCGCCCTTTCCCTGATTCTGCTGCTTGCGCCGCTGTCTGCCCAGAGCACCGAGTGCCTGAGCAAATGTAAAGACCCAAAGAGTCAGCATCTTGATCTGGTGCTGATTATCGATAAATCAGGCTCCATGCATGGCCTTGAGGATGACACCATCGGAGGCTTTAACGCCATGCTCGACAAGCAGAAGGCTCTGGACATACCTACCGAGGTTACCACCGTGATGTTCAATCATCAGCAGCAGACACTGCATGAGCGTGAAGCTCTGTCCAAGGTGCAGAAGCTGACCGCCAGGGATTATCAGACCGGCGGCTCTACCGCTCTTTTGGACAGTATCGGCAGAACGCTTGAGACGGTCAGCTGCTATCCTAAGCTTGGAGAGCAGGAGCACAAGGTGATCGTGGCAATCATTACCGACGGCAAGGAGAACGCCAGCTCGCAGTTCAGCAAGCAGCAGGTCAAAAAGCTGATTGAGAGCAAACAGGAGGAAGGCTGGGAATTCGTCTTCCTGGGCGCCAACATCGATGCTGTAGGTGAGGCAGGACAACTGGGCATTGATGCACAGCATGCGGTCAAATACAAGAATTCAGCCAAGGGTGTACGCGCCAACTATGAGGCCGTAGCCGCCTTTGCCGCCGAGTCATTAAGCGAGAAATCCGCCCCTGCAGAGAAGAGCTGGCGGGATACGGTAGTTGAAGATAAATAAGCTAGACAAGTAAGCACACCAGCACCGTCAGCACCGCAATGACCACGGTAAGAGCCAGAGGCGCCTTGAGAAAGGCGCTGATAAGAGCCGCAAGTGTCCCGGCTACCGCGGCAGTCTGATGCTCGCCTACCGAGTAGAAAATGCCCGGGAAGACTAGAGCGGTCATCGCGGTATAAGGCACCAGATCCAAAAGACGCTTGAAATAGCTTGACAGATTGAGCTTTGAGATAAAGGCTGCAGGAATACAGCGCAGCAGATAGGATACAAATGCTACGCCTAAGATCACATACAGAAAATAATGCTCTGACATAGTTAGTGCTGCTCCTGAGGCTTAATAAGGGCCGCCCCTACTGCGGCACACAGTACCGTGGAGATCACAATCGCCCAGTTCAGGTCAATCACATAGCTTAAGGCACAGTTGAGCAACGCGGTGCTGATAACCAGCAGCATGATCTGATGATCTTTTTTACAGCCCGGCATAATAATGGCGATAAACAGCGCATACAGCCCGATGCCCAGAGCCAGTGTCACACATTCGGGCAGAAAGGCCGAAGCTATCACGCCTAAGACTCCGCCCGTGATCCAGGAGAGATAGGAGGAGATAAACAGCCCCAGCCAGTACGGCATTTTGGCATACTCCTTCTCCTGCGTGGTAAAGATGGCAAAG
>JAILLS010000108.1 GCA_024693025.1 Succinivibrio sp.
AAACTTTGACCTCGTCAACAGCCAGTCTAGGCACAATACCACCGCTTTACTGTTAGGTTCAGGAGAACTCGGCAAGGAAGTGGCCATTGAGCTCATCAGATATGGCATCACGGTAATTGCCGCTGACCGCTATGACGGCGCTCCTGCGATGGCAGTGGCCCAGCAGAAGGCCGTACTCAATATGCGCGATGGTGAGGCCCTCGAAAATCTCATCCGCAAGGTGCAGCCTGATTACATTATTCCTGAGATCGAAGCGATTGCGACCGAAACTCTCATTAAGCTTGAAGAGGAAGGTTTTAACGTGGTACCTTCAGCGCGCGCTGCCTATACCACCATGAACCGTGAGACCATCCGCACGCTAGCTGCCGAAACGCTGCAGATCCCGACCTCTCCTTACTTCTTTGCCTCCTCGCTGGAGGAAATCAGAGCCAATGTGGCCAGTGTCGGCTTCCCCTGCATCATGAAGCCGGTCATGAGCTCTTCAGGCAAGGGACAGAGCCTCATCACCTGCGACGGTGATATTGATAAGGCCTTTGAGAATGCCTGCAAGAACGGACGCGGCGGTATGACCCGCGTGATTGTGGAAGGCTTTATCAAATTCGATCGCGAAATTACCCTGCTGACCGTAAGTGCCGCTGACGGCATCCATTTCTGCAAGCCAATCGGACATCATCAGGTCAATGGTGACTATCATGAATCCTGGCAGCCCGAGCCTGTCTCTGACGATCTGCTCATGGAATGCAAGCGCATCGCCTCAAGCGTGGTGCAGGCCCTGGGCGGCTACGGCATTTTCGGCGTGGAGCTGTTCATCTGCAAGGATCAGGTGATCTTCTCTGAGCTCTCCCCACGCCCGCACGATACCGGCATGGTCACCATGATTTCTCAGGATCTCTCTGAATTTGCCCTGCATGTCAGAGCGCTCCTCGGTCTGCCGATTGGCAAAATCGGCTTTATCTCCCCGTCAGCTTCTGCAGCCTTCCTCGTTGAGGGCGACGGCAACGATCTGACCTACCATGGGATCAAAGAAGCCCTGCAGGTTGCAGATCACGCCCAGGTCCGCATTTTCGGCAAGCCTGAGGTCAGAGGCGAACGCCGCATGGGAGTGTGCCTGGCCCGTGCCGATAATCTCAAGGAAGCCCGCGAGCTGGCCATCAAGATGCGCGAACAGTTAAGCTGTGAGGTAAGCAATGCCGATCATTCCGCTTAAACACTATGCGACCATGGATCCCTATATCCTGGTCTCAGCCATCAACATGCAGCTGCGCGACGAGTACTCCTCGCTTGAGGAGCTCTGTCAGAGTCAGGAGATCCCGATTGACGAGCTCAAGGCGCGGCTGAAGAAAAAGGAATTTACCTACGACGAAAAGACCCGTCAGTTCAAATAAGGTTTAAGGCACAGTTCAGGCTGTGCCTTAATGTCTGAAGCAGCTCTCTTTTAGCTCCGCTTATTTTCGGTATAATGCAGTTAGGAGGAGATGTGAATGCGTAGAGTCTTTTTTACCCTGCTCGCAGGTTATGCCATCCTGACCGCCCGCTGGGTGCAGGCGCAGCCGCAGTTCGGGCAGCTTGAGCCAGAAGCAGCCAAAGCACAAGCTCAGAGCTCCACACTTTCCCCCCTGCTGACCTCCTATCAGGCCTACCTGATTGCAGACGGTGAGGTCAAAACCCAGCATGAAGCACAGCTCACCACCTCCAATCCCGACGAATCCGTAGTCCTGGCCCGCAATCAGGGCCATATCGTGCTGCATAACATCACCCTGTTCAAGGAAGGCATCGCCACCAACCGGGAACAGAGCAGCTTTCAGGGAGTAAACGCTGCTCTGCTGTGTGATGAGAGCCAGATTGAGGTGGCCAACGGCAGCATCACCACCAGCGGCGAAGGGGCCAATGCCGTGGTAGCCTTAGGACCGCGAGCCCTGATCACCCTTGAACATACCGCGATCAAAACCACTGAGGATGGCTCCGGAGGTCTGCTGTCCACCTATGGCGGCACGCTCAGAGCCTACGATCTCGTGGTTGAAACAGAAGGGTCCGGCAGCAGCGCCCTGTCTACCACTCAGGGTGAAGGCATGGTGGAGCTTAAGCACGGCGCTCTTACCTCCTATGGACTCAACAGTCCGCTTTTGCGTTCCACAGGACTTATCAAGCTTACCGAGGTCAGAGGCATTGCGCATGGCAGCGAGATGGCAGTCATTGACGGCAAAAACGCCATTGTGCTCGAGCGCTGTGAGCTCAACAGCCGTGCCGAGCATGGAGTCATGCTCTATCAGAGCTATCCTGAGGCAGCCAACGCCCAGGGTCAGGCCTTCTTTTCCGCAAAAGATACCAGACTGACCAATCTCTCTGACGGCTATATGTTCTATATCACCAATACCCATGCGCAGCTTTATCTGGAGCGCACCACCCTCAAGCATGCCTCAGACAAGCTGCTCAGAGCCAGCGCTTCGCTGTGGGGACATGAAGGCCGCAACGGCGGTGCACTCACCCTCAATACGCGCGAACAGGAACTGCGAGGTGAGATCAGTGCTGATGCTCTCTCTGAACTGACCATCAACCTCGGAGAGCGCAGCCGCTTTGCCGGCAGCATCAATGCCGCGCATACGGCCAGATCTGTCATGGTTAATCTGGCCGCCGATGCACTCTGGGAGCTCACCGCTCACTCCTGTCTAACCTGTTTTATCGATGCCGATCAGAGCTTCTCCAATCTGCGCTCCAATGGCTTCAACCTCACCTACAAGAGTTCTCAGTGCCCACAGCTTGGAGGTCAGAGTTTTGCCCTCCCAGGCGGAGGCAAGTTAGAGCCGGAGATTGAGGATTAAGTCACCTCTCATGCACCAAAGTGTACCTTGCCTCAAGGCTCCGGTTTAAATCTTCTGAAGCTCAATCAACTATATTTGTCTAAAAGCTCAACCTGACGCACATTTTCGTGTCTTTTTGAAACTATACAATCGTAATCTATGCTATATTAGTTGACAGGAAGATAAAAACTGACGGGTTATCTGCCTGCACGTTTATTCTGAATTGTCTTTATCAACTTTTAGACCTAAGGCCTTATCTATGAATAGTGAACAAATTATCAGTGAACTTAGCACTGTGCTTGGTATTGATCTTAAATTCA
>JAILLS010000003.1 GCA_024693025.1 Succinivibrio sp.
TTGTGCAGCATGGATGAGACCGAGGTTGCCTTCTTCAATCAGATCCAAAAGCGGCAGTCCCCGAGCACGGTAGTCTTTAGCAATACTGATGACTAATCTTAAATTCGAGGTAACCATGAGATCTAAGGCCTGCTTGTCGCCCTTTTTGACCAGATAGGCTGTTTCTGCTTCCTTTTCTGCAGAAAGAAGCGGAATCTTGCGGATAGAATTTAAATACGTGGTAAGAAGATTATCCCCTCCAAGGTTATCAGGCTTTGGCGAGGACTTTTTCTTTGGGCTACCCTCAGCGTCAGGCTGAGCAGTAGTGCTCTCAGTGTCTGCTAAATTAGATAAAGAATCATCAATTTCCATAAATAACCTGAAGTTGGAGGTATAGATTAGCAATAAGATGACTAGATCTAGATAAGGTATTCGCTGATCCTAACATGTATTGAAAAAGTTTAAGCGCTGTAATAAGTTGTTTTTTGAACTGTAACCAAAAATCATGGCGCTGGGCCTAGAGAAAACTCGATTTAACTGTCATACTTGCTATTTAAGTCTAAATTGATAGATTTTCTCAAAAACAACTTATAATTGATTTATCTTTTATCAAAAGAAAAGCTAAGGAGTTAGAGCATGTCTGATGAGAGTAGTAAAGGGACAGAGAATAATAAAGAAGCTCTGCTCTCTCGTGCTGCGCACTTGATTGCCTTGCAGAAGGAATTAAAGATATCTCTGCAGGAACGCTTTGAAGCCAATATTAATGCATTTAAGCGCTATTCGCCTAAGCTTGCCGAACACTTTTCTAAATATACTCCGAGCCGTAAGCTTGATTTTTTCTGTACCGAAAATGGTCAGGCTAATTTATTGTTTGTGGAGCAGAATGAGTTTTTATATAAGACTGAAACTCCCTGTGATTTTTGCGCAAACCAGGTTGAAGTGCAGCTTTCTTCTACACAGTTCAGTAATTTTACCCCGATATCTAATAGGGATCCGTTTGGCCAGATTCATTTGCGTTACATTGGAGAGATGTTAAGTTTATATGATAAGCAGAATTTTGAACAAAATACCCCCCTTACCTTAAACTCTTTACCCTGCTGCATCATGCTGGGCTGCGGGCTTGGCTACCAGATAGGTTATCTCTACTCAAGAGTTGAAGTAAATAATCTGGTTCTGATTGAACCTGAAGAGGATCTGTTCTGGGCATCTCTGCATGCCTTTGATTGGGCAAGCTTACTGCCTTATCTGAATGAGAACCATTTTGAGCTGCAGTTTTTGATAGGCAAAAATCCTGAAGATTTATACAATTCCCTGTCATTTTTTTATGAACAATACGGACGTTTTCTTTCTGGGTTACGCTATACCTATGTGCATTACAATTCTGCAAAAATTGAAGAGAGTTATAAAGTATTAGAAAAGAACCGTACTATGTATATGTCTTTGGTTGGTTTTTTTGACGATCAGCTCTTTGGACTCTCTCATGCGCTACAGGCTGTTCTAAATAAAAAGCATTTTTTGCGTTCTGATGTAGAACTGCCAGAAAATATTCGCAATCTGCCCTGGTTTGTGGTGGGCAATGGACCATCATTGGACCATGATATAGCTTTTTTACGCCGCAATCAGGATAAGGCCCTGATAGTTGCCTGTGGCACTGCTCTTGAGACTCTTTATCATGCAGGTATTCAGCCAGATTTTTATGGCTGTACCGAGCGAACTCCAGAAATTGCAGATACTTTGAAGATTATTCCAGATAAGAATTTTTTAAAAAATGTTATTTTGCTCTCAGCTGATGTAGTGCATCCTAATGTACAGCAATATTTTGAGCATACAGCTATTTTTCTAAAAACAGATGAAGGGTTTTATGCTCTAGCCACTGAGTATATCCCCGAGGCAGATAAATTACGTAAAATTTATTATATGAATCCTTTTGTGGGTAATTTAGGAGTGTCTGCTGGAATTTATACTGGTTTTAAAAATATTTATTTGTTTGGCATTGATAACGGGGTCAAAGTAGGTGGTGATAAACTGCATTCAAAGTTCAACAATCTTTATGCGCAGTGGGCAGATTTTGATAAAAATGTGAGGAGTAATTTAAAGGATCTGGTTCCCGGCAATTTTGGAGGACAATGCTCAACTGGGCACATGTATCTGTTAAGTGCACGTATCATTGAAGATGCCGTCAAATATGCAAAAGAAATTATGCATAAGGATACACAGTTTTATAACTGTTCCGACGGTCTTTATCTAGAAGGGGTTACCCCAGTACACAGCGAAAGCTTAGTTAAGGAGTTTGACAGTTTTAGCAAGATTGATAAAGGTGCGGTGCGTGAGTTTTTTGACAGTAAGTTCTCGAGAACCGTTGAGCTT
The DNA here is from genome assembly GCA_024693025.1 of Succinivibrio sp. GTDB lineage: Bacteria > Pseudomonadota > Gammaproteobacteria > Enterobacterales > Succinivibrionaceae > Succinivibrio. Next base: position 2,347 of record JAILLS010000003.1, read on the forward strand.
GAAAAAACTAAAATTCCAGAATTTTTAGCATTAAATAAATTCAAGAGAATCTGTAATGATCTCATCGACATTATCAGAAATCCTGTACATACCAGAACCGAGGGGATTGCAATGATGCACGAGGCTTCATTGTATCTGTATAAAATCTCTCAGAGCCGGGACTGGAGACTGCTCAGATTTATAGAGGGTTCTATACAGAGTATGTTTATGGTGATGCTGTATATTCTTTACCATAAAGAGGATCTGGAGTTATGCTTAAGAGCTTACAGACGCGGTGTAAGTCTTACCTGTCATTTCCTTGATGATGCTAAGGTTTTGTATGCCATGCTGCCAAACTATATTCTGGGTAAACATCAGGAACTGCTTAAAGGTAAGGTGGGGCGAGACTATCCTGACAGTAAAGCTCCTGCCTGCCCTCCTCTACCTAATCTTGTTGGTAAAAATTATCAATATGGTCATAAGCTCTTTGTAAAAAGATATGAGTAAGCTTAGAGAGGCGCTCTGTCTGTTAAAGCTAAGCTGGCTGCTAATGTTCAGCAGCACAAGACCTCAAGCTTGAAAAGTCGTCCTTGGGTCTGGATGTTATAAGGTGGGGTTTTTGTGTGCATCTGTAATCATTTAAATACAGAATTAGCAAAGTTAATGTAAAATATGTAATCAGTGAAAGCAATCTGGATCTGCAATTTATGGAGAATATTATGTTCAGATTTTTGGCAAAAATGCTGTTATGTGTAGCTTTATTGTGTGGCAGTAACGCAGTACTGGCAGCTCAGAAAGTTTTGCATGTGGGCTGTGAAGGTGGTTTTGCGCCTTTTACCTATATTAACGAATCGGGTACCCTGGTCGGTTTTGACATTGATATCATCAGGATTATCGGTAAATCATTAGGCTATGACGTTCAAATTACGGTTTATCCTTTTGATGGTCTGATCCCGGCGCTTATCACCGATAATATTGACGTGATTATATCAGGTTTCTCCATTACCCCTGAGCGCGGTAAAAAGGTGGATTTCTCTAATCCTTATTATCTGTGTGATCTTACCTATATGTTCAACAAGCAGGATGAGAGTAAATATCCTGATTATGAGTCCTTAAACGGCGAGAAGGTGTGCGTACAGTTAGGCACTGCCGGTGCGGCTCACGTAGAGAATACTTTAAAGAATGCCAAAATCAAACAGTATAATTCTCCGGCTGAAACCTATCTTGAATTGCAGAATCATGGCTGTGTAGCTGTGGTCAATGATCGTCCTGTACAGGATTTCTTTTTAACCAAAAATACTGACAAGAATTTCATGGCAAAGCCTGTTGGCTCTGAGCAGAGTGAATACTATGGAATTGCGGTGAATAAGGGGAATGCAAAGCTCCTTCAGGAGATCAACAAGGGCCTTAAACAGGTTTTAAATAATGGAGAATTTGCTCGGGTGAGCAAGCTGTGGTTTGGCTATGATATTAGTGAAACCTTAGGCTTTTAATCTGTTGATTTAATTAAGACCGCATCAGCTTAATACTATAACTCTGATGCGGTTTATTTTTTCTGTAAATGTGCCTTAACGGCTGCAAGCTGATTTAAAGCCTCAAGCGGTGTAAGCTGATTAGGATCAAGCTTAATCAGCATATTTTTCAGCTCTTCGGCTGTCTCAAGTCTCTCCTTGAGTGTTTCTAGCTCGGTCTGCAGGTGACTGAGCTGCTTAGTATCTTCAGTACCTGTCGGTATGCAGTGAGGCTCGGTAC
>JAILLS010000005.1 GCA_024693025.1 Succinivibrio sp.
TTTAGCCTTTCTAAAACATACGAATAATTTATAATTAGACTATAATGCTATAAAATACAAAAGTCAAGAAAACGCCGTGTTTATCGCAATTCATCCCACCACCTATAGAGGTGGGGGATTTCTTGCTCACGGCTTGTTAAAGCTCATGGCTGATGCTTAGCATCAGCCTGTCTATGCTTATTTCTCCAGGCTCCGGTTTTGAGCTTCCTGGTCGAATCCTGTTTAAAGCTTAGAAGAGCTTTAAAGACCAAAGCTCTGTTTTACCTCAACTTTACTTACCTGAGGCTTACCATCCGGCGCGCCAGCTGAAAGATCGCAGGTGACTCTCATGGTAAGATTAGCTTTACCTGCGATAACTTTGTTCTGGTCATCCGTACAGATTAGTATCGGCATCACAAATTCCACCACGGCCTGTTTGTGATCAGGTGAAACCGTGATGTGATAGGATTTTTCCAGATCTGGGCTGTTTGGCCTGTCAGATACCAGCATACCCTCGTAAAAGAAGGTGTTGGTAATAAAACCGGTATCTTTGATTTCATTTGCGCTTGACTGATTTAGAACACGCCATATCTGTTGGTTGCTGGTCTGCAGTGAGCCATAGACAGCTGAAATCAGCTCTGAAGAATAATCCTGATTGGCAAGCGAGCTTAAAAACTGCTGATCTGCTTCATTGGGTGCTGCGCTCTTTAAGGAGCTCATCAAAGTATTGGCATCAGGTTTGGTATATGAGGTGCCGTTTATTGACCAGTTAGTGCGATTGGCATCAACTATCATCCTTGAATTGATGTTGTTCATGAAGGTACCAGGCTTCTTTTGGTCCAGATGCTTAAGGTTTGCATTGAGATCCTCAACAAACTTGTCACAGAATTTATTAAGCTTAGGATCGCCATACTGGATATTTTTGCGCCAGTTCTTCATCTGGGTGGCGGTGGTGGCGATTCTCTTTAGCGTCTCTGCACGATGCTTAGGATCAAACTGCATAGAGCGGATTAGGTTACTGAAGACTGGTCTTGCATCCTGACTTACCGTGTTAAGATATTTAGCCTCACAGGCTTTAATTTCATTTGCCATATCCTGCAGAGCATTCTTGACCAGATCTGATGTGACCAGCTTGGCCACATCGCCATAGCCCTGCTGTTTGACGAGCTCTTTTGCTATATCCGGGTAGGACTGCAGCAGACCGTTAACAATCGCGGGCATAGCCCTGGCGTTCAGCTCAAGGCCATATTTAGACTTAACCTGCATGGCAACCGAGTTTTCTAAAGCGTAGTGCTGACCTAGCGTTTGCAGATGCTGTTTTAGCTCCTTACTAAAATCATCTGTCTCAACAACCTTGCCCTCTTCTACCGCTTCTTTGAGCAGAATTGACAGCGATTTATTGTCAATTTTAAGTTTTAAGACCTGCTGCAGGGTTTCAGTATCAGTTTTGCCTTGAGGCAGGAAGCGTTCACCAAAAGATTCTTTAAGCTCATTTATCACCTTCAGCATGGCATCTGCGTGGGATTTGGGCAGATTCTGAACATCCGGCAGCGTACCTGAGCTCTCTAAACCTGAAATAACCTTTTGTTTGAGCAGTGCACTGTGGGCCAGATCCCGATACTGATTCAGCAGTGCGGAGGCCTCCTGGGAGCTGTTAAAGGCAGGAGCTTGCGGCAGGCTTTTATACAGGGCTACTGCGACTTTATGCATGGTGTTATTATCAAGATTGCCGGTTAACTCTGGTTCCCTGTTCTTTAATTCAGCAGCAAGTGAGCGCAGTGTAAGTTCCTGCTGCATCTCCTCTTTAACCATGGTTTTAAAAGTCTGTGGCGTAACATTGTCCTGAGCATTTGTCAGCCTGCTTAACAGCAGTCCTCTTAAATGTTCACCCCGGATGTAAGTGCCAAACGGAAAGATCCTGAACATCTGATCAGCATTGTCCGGTAACAGATTAGGGAAACTCTCTTTAAGCTCGTTATAGGCATCAGTGATTGCCTGATTGTATTCGGCCGGTAAATTTTTATCCGCAAGCTGATTCTTGAGGTTGATATTGAACTCGTTAACCTGCTGATTTTGCTCATCATCAGGCATAACTAAACCATTATTGTGAGCATTCACAGGCTGCTGGTTTTCAGATCTTTTGCAGTACGAGACTATGGAGGAAATGCCCCAGTAGATGCCAAACAGACCTCCGGTGCCTATAGTCAGAAAAATTTTAACAAGGGTGGAAAGACCTGAATGGCTTCTCTGTGCGTGGCCAACTTCCTGATTGATGCCATCAGCATCCTGCCTCGCTCCTTGATTAACCTGCTGCACATCCTGCGGATTTTCCGCCAGCCCTACGTTACTATTGAGCGTCCTCGCGTCTATTGTCATATCCTGCTCCTTTGTGGTTTAAAAAGGTCTGCTCCGGTGCTGCTGCACAGCAAAAACAGACTATTGGCCCTACTATCTTTTGTAAACTTATTATAAATCAATTTTAACAATAGTAGCGCAAAAAATGGGTGTAGTTCACATTCTGAGTAAATTTTATCAGGAGAGTGTGCTCTCTTAAGCGGCAGAGCTTAAAGCATTTCAAAACTGGATACCCTTTTAACTGTAGCCTTATAAGCTCACGGGTTCTGTATTAAAAGTTAATATGGCCCTCAGCAAAATACAGATTTAAAGTTAAATACTTAATCGGTTAGAGCTAAAAAAGATAGCCTTAGACTAAGCAGTCTTAAGGCTGTAAGACTAATACTTAAAGCCTGAGAATAAGTATAGAGATGATAAAAAAAGTGCCTCTAACTAATCTTAATAAGAGGCAGAATAGGCTCATTATCTCTGGGGTTTTTAAGCTTACTTTTTATTATAATGATAATTGATTCCAGGCCCACCAAAAGCTGCCAGGCATAAAGGCAGGATTAAAGCCTGGCAGTATGGCAGCTGTTAATTATTTAAGCATAAAGACTGCAGTATTTTACTGAATAAGACAGCAGTCACCGCTGCCGCTTAGAATCTCGTAAGCTGTCTGCACATCAAGATGTTCACAGTAATCATAGACAATAGTGTCAAAATCTGCTTTAAGATTACTGTCAATCTTATCTAGCATCTGCCAGTAGGAATCATAATCAAGGGATTCGGAAATTTTAGAGTCTAAATATTCATAATCCTCCCTCACCTCATCTGCATCCTGATAATCGTACTGCTCAATAAAATAGTTCTGCTTATCTTCAGACTCTAAAGTGTAGCGGGTAATAATATAGGCATAGCGATTTAACATGGCAAATAAAAGCTTATAGGCACCAAGCTTTGACTTAAGAACTGTACTGATATCTTCACGCCTGATTAAAGAGAAGAACATAATCTGCAGTCTCTGTTCCTGACGTTCAAGAGCATCATCCTCGTCATAATCTTCGCTATTCTCATCATCGTCGGAAATATTGCTGGGATAATCCTTATCATACTCGGCAAAATCTATATCTCTCTGCTGCTTTGAGGTTATTTCATTATAATAAAACTCAAGTTCTGCATACGGGATTTTAGATAGTACAGTAAGATAGAGACCTTCATTATAGAATCCATCGCCTGCAGCTTCTTCTAATACTTTATTGTAAAGAGCAATAAAGGCGCAGAACTGCAGAATTTTTTTCAGCTCCAGGATATTTTCAGGCGCACACTCATGTGGCAGCTGATGTTTAAAACCCAAAGACTTAACCTCGTATTCAGGCAGAACCGACCAGACTTTTTTAAATAAGTATTCAGTCTCCTGGTTACCAAAACCTAAATCATCAAGAAAGTTATGCAGATCATAATTAAGCATAATTAGGTCTCCTTTTTTTATTAAAATAATCGGTAAGTGCTTTAGTCTTTACCTATAAGCTTTAATGTAGAGATATTAAAACGTTACTGCAGTTAAGTTGCATATGCTTTATTGAGCTTGATAATTTTCTCTTTAAGTTCGTGTAGCAGGTACTCATTATCACAAAGCTTAACCTTGTCAGCTTCTTCAAGTAACCACTGCAGAAGCTTATGATGCTCAGTACATGCACCTTTAAGATAAACCTTACGCTTTTCAGCTCTGCTCTGTCCTGTGTTAAGATCTTCTGCATAAATCTTATATCTGATCTGTTTAATCCTGATAAAATCAGGCAGAAATATAACTTTACAGTCCTTTTCATCAATTAAGAGAGTAAATTCTTCTTCCTGATGTAACAGAGCGGTAAAAAGCTTATCTTTCGAGGCTTTTAGATAGTAATCTTCAGCAGGTCTGGGGAAATTCTCAAAGCCTGATCTTAATAATATTTTTTCTGCCTCAGCTCCAAGTGTGGCTGGGATTTCAAGATACATTTCAGTATCTGTGTCATATAAGCTTAGAACTGAGCTTAAATTTTTAAAATAAAACTTAGTCTGCTGCAGTTTTATTTGCTCTTTATGTGCATCTTTTTCAGTAATCAGTTTAAATCCTGTAACCTGAGTATCCTGCTCGCTTTCAGCATAAGTTAAGGTCAGAGGATAAAAGAAACTGTAATCTTTTTCATGCTTAAGTCTCACTAAAAGATGCTCACGCTCTCTTACAGCCTGTGCAAACAGCATAAGTACGCTGCACTCAGTGGAAAATTCTTCAAGGTTATTGACAAATGCTGCTGAATTATTAAATTCATTTGAACTCAGCTTACACTGAAGCTTATTTACAAGCTTTAAAGCATCTGCTCTATGCTTATCATGATATTCTGGATAGGTATTTATATCTTCCTCAAGATCATAATAATATGACTCAGCAAGACCTATGATGAGAAGGCGATTTAAATTTTCCCTCTCTTTATTGTGTTCAGAGTATTCATGATTATAGGCTCTATATAACTGTACGAGAAGATGAGGCTCGGTTATTCTCACAAGTCTTTGCTTATCATGCAGCCAGGTAAACAGACTGTAAAGGTTAGTGCAGGTAAAGTTATACTGATAAGTATTACCATCAATATTGTCTATATTTATATTTCCAATAAATTCATATATAGATAAATTAGTTATACTATTAGTATTTTCTTTATCTGATATAAGCTGCTCAGCAAATAGGTTATTAGTATCTGCATTTAGGCTTATCTTAAACGTACCATTGGCTAAATTTTGCAGGAAGGTCTGCTGTTCTGCCTTATCCTTGTGTGACAGAGCTAAAGCATAATAGCAGAGCTTACTAAATTCTGTTCTGGGTAGATCATATGCTTTTACATCTTCTCTAAATCTGAGCTCAGTAATTGCGTCAAGCTCTATCTGTGCATAAAACTTATTATCACGTACATAATTTAATTCATCATCAAAAGTATTGATCCCATCATTTTTAACATATAACACCTCAAGAAATGCTCGGTCTTTAAAACAGCAGAGATTATACGGCAGTACTAACTGCTGCTTTGAGTCAGTGGTAATCATCAGATGCTTTAATGCTAAAGTTTTTTCAGTTCTATGCTGAAGCTGATCTAAATAATTTAATAATTCTGAAAATTCATCGAGAAACTCTGGCTGTAAAAAGAGTTTGTCTGAGTATAAGTTATACAGAAAATAAGTGTTAAATCTTCTCCTGATGGTCAGATCGTTAAAATCTGCGGTCTCTTTGGAAGCAGCAGTTTTACAGATTATCTTCTGATGAATTCCAGAGGTGATCTTATTTAACAGCTGTATGCCGTCAAGCTCCTTATTTATACGATAGTAATTTGAGCGACGGCCATTTTTATTTGTAGCTTTACATTCCTCGATTAGAGGATGGGCAGCCTCAGGTATAAGTTCTTCTAAAGCCAAATTGAGGTGGATTATCTTATCTCTGATATGGTTTTCATTTATGCCGCAGCAATCTGCAAGCTCTTTAGTTGAGATCCCTTTGTCACTCTTTTGATGTGCTATACACAGAGTTAAGATAGTCAGATTGACCTTAATATTGTTTATGGCATTATTAGGAGAAGTTGTACTGGATTTATTATCCTGCATATGCTGCCTCTGTCTGATTAGATGATTCGGTGCTCTGTAAATGTTTTTAATTTTATTTAGATAAAGCCTATTCTTCTGTTTATAACCCAATCCTCTGTTCTGATTGTATGGGTACTAAGCAGAAAATTGAGCTTATTCTGTTTAGCATCCGGATCTTTTATAGGTGTTATTTTCGTGAATATATCCTCAAAGATACTGTCTATCGTAGCTATAGAACAGCCTGTGTATCTTCTAAGAACATTATCTAGGTTATTTTGATAGGTTAGATTATGCTCAGTAAGCTTTAGTTTTAATAAATCTCTAATATCCTCTCTGCTGCAGTTCTTTACCTCAAAGCTTAGGGAGATTCTGCCTTCCCGTAAAATTGCCTCATCGATGGCTTTAATACGATTGGTGGTGCCTATAATTAAAATATGATTATCCTTTGCCTTACAGATTAAGCGCAGAAATTCTGAGATCTCTTCAAGCTCACTCTGACTTAAATTATCACGCCTGCTCATAAAGGCATCGAGTTCATCAATAATCATGACAGATGGTGCATAGCTGCGAGCTTCGGCAAAAATATGATTTATTTTAATTGACGTATCATGGATAAAACTGCTGTATAGAGATGCAGCATTCAGTTTAAATACGGCAAAGCCTAAATAATGTGCAAGTTTTTCCATGGCAACTGTTTTTCCGGTACCTGGTTTACCATAGAGCAGTATTGATTCAGGAAATTCTACAAAGCCCTCCTCGTTTATCGTAGTTAAAGGTTTTATAATATGTTCCTTTATAAATCTGCTAAGTTCCCTATTGCCTATAAGTTCAAAATTATCTTTAAAGATCTGCGGCGGTAAACTTGTGGCTTTTAATCTGTTTAAATTATCACAGACACTTTTGAACTGTTCATTACTTATACAGTCTAGGTTTTCACTGATAAGTTTATGCTGCAGTCTTTTTCTCAGCAGGATCTTCTGTTCATAACTTAAATTTTCAAGTCTGTTTTGATAACTGTTAAGATCCAGATTGTCAGCAAAAGGCAGATCTGAGAAGCTCTCAACAATGGTGTGCTGAGGATCTGCAGTGAGCTGGTTATATTCAGCTTCAAACACCGCTTTATCTTCAATGACATCACTCATGGAACTGTTTCTTGACAGCAGAAATATAATCCTGCCGCAGCTTGCAAGTTTCATTAAAAACTTATCAAAAGGCTCTGCTTTGCGTTTATAGCTGGAGCTTGCTTTATCCTCTTTACTAATCTGAAGATCGCTTAAACGTTCAAGATGATCAATGATTATAATTGCCTCACTCTCCTTGTATCTATGTTCAAGCTCATACATGAGGTCGGTATAATTACTGTCTATAATTTCAAACTGGGTTACCCGGCTGCCTAGATATTCTCCAAGCTCAGCTAAGGTATTTAGCATCTCGTCCTGAGCATTGCGGATAAGATATGGACCCAGGCTTGTATAATTTACCTTTAAGTAAGCGTCATAATGTTTCAGTTTATCGATGATGGTGTGCTGGCAGAAGAGTTTAAAACCATCAGTCTCATCACTTGCTGCAAAGGAAGCTAAATTCTTCAGGTTGTTTGAGATGGTACTGAATATTTTGACAGGATCTGGCTGCGCGGCATTTACAGGAGCTGTTTTATGCCGGTAAGGTTTTACCGCAAACGGGCTCCCTTCATTGATTTCTTCAAGAGCTATACTGCATTCATCAAAGTCTGTCTGAGCTTGTGAACCAGCATAATCCTCTGTCTCCTCATAAGCTTCCCTCAGGTAAGCTGCAGATTCTGGCTCTGTTTCTATCTCTGTCTCTGAGTTTAAGGTTAGGCCGTGATGATCAAAGAATGCTTTAAATTCAGGAAAATCACGGGCAATGAAGTCATCCCAGGCCTCGATATGGGACAGATAGTCAATCGGATAATACTGCTCTGTACAGCCTGCGATAAATGACTGGATCTCCTTGAGAGAGTATTTTATTTTCGGTGTACCGTTATCTTCAAACATCGGCAGGCAGTCAAAATACTCCAGCAGGCTCAATGGCGAGAGCAAAGGATGCTCGGTGATGGTCTTAAGTCTTTTAATAAACCTCGGTGTCTCAGGATCCAGATTAAATTTCTTCAGATTGACAAGGAAATAGAGCTGCAGTGCCTGAGGATCATTTAACTCTACCGCCTCATTAAATAATCTTATGACCGCTTTGCATCTGTCAGCTTCAGTGAGCCTGCAGGGATGCCTGGGATCGGCTAAATAGGCACTTAGGCAGAACTTGCCTAAGGATGAGCATTTTGAGGATTGCTCAAGTAAGTCAGGATCAGGCTCATGCTGCTTAAATAGGCATTTATCCAGATAGATGCATGCAGCATAGGCCTCAATATTACGCTTGGCAATAAGTTCAGCGATATAACGCTCTGTTTTGGCTAAATAAGGTTCATAATCAGATCTTTCTGCTTTAAAGAAAAAGATCAGATGTTTGATGGCCAGCAGAAATTCAAGCTTGCCGTATTCATTCTGCTCAAAGAGATCCTGACCTAGCGTTAATCTGTCCAGAATAATACCGTAGTCACGGGCACTATGAATCTGATAGCTGATACTGTAGAGATCATCAAAGCTGCAGTTAGCTTTCAGCAGGTAGAAGGCTGCGGCCTGCTTAAGATCACAGCTTGTGCCAATCCCATTCTGACAGCACTCAGCTAAGGTCTTTAAGATCAGAGTATCCTGTGATCTGGCCTCCTTTAACAGCTTAAAACCTTTCTCAGGGTCGAAGGGAGTATTAAAATCGGCAAAGCAGGATCTTCTGGCCAGCTCCACGAGTGCCTCAGGATCAGCCTGTCTGGCAGATAAGCACTCAGAGGAGATCTGCTCGCTGCTGTACTTGTTTAACTTGAAGTAATTCATGCTGCTTCCCTATCAATTCTGAAACTCTCGCTCTTTTAGGTAAGCATAGCATCGATATTATCTGCAAAACATCCCAATTTGGGATAGAAAGAAAAATATTTTAAAAATTTCTGCCGCTGCGCTAAATTCCGGCAGCTTTGTGAGTAAGGCAGGTTCTGGTCAGTTATGAACACATCAAGAGAGAAAATTTTGATGACAAATTTTAAGAGAGGATTGAAAAATTTTTAGGCGCTGATCCGATCTTCTTTAATGATTGCTAACAGTATGTCTCGGTAAGCATTTACAGCGGCTAAATAGCAGTTAGGCTCATCAGCTTGGCTCACTAACTTTTCTAGCTCTGGCTCATGCGCATTGAACCAATTAAGTCTTTCTCCCCAGGTTCTCTTATCTAAGCCGAACATGCTTGCCACATCCATCATCAGGTACTCTTTGCCTGTAAAAGTAGAAACTTCAGCCATATCACAATCTCCAAACAATAAAAAACCAGAGATATTTCTACCTCTGGTTCATGTAAAACTCTTTCTTAAGATTAAACTGATTCTGCTTTACGTACGGTTAATATCAGACCGAATGATTTAAGAACCTCAATTAACGTTTTAGCAGTTGGATTCCCATCTTTGGATAATGATTTGTATAGTTGAGACCTATTCAAACCTGTTTCCTTTGCTATCGTTGAAATTCCTTTAGCTCTGGCTACAATTCCTAGCGCATTAGCAATATAAGCCGAATCTTGACTTGCAAAAGCATCTTCTAAAAGCGAGATTACATCGTCTTGTGATGAGATCAACTCTGAAGGATCAAATTCTCTGGTCTTCATGGTTTAAATACTCCATTAACATTTGCTTTGCTTGCTCAATGTCTTGCGATTGAGAGCTTTTATTGCCTGCACATAACAGAATTAGTAATTTATCCCCTACTTGGCTCATATATATACGATAACCACTACCATAGTGGATTCTCAGCTCTAATACGTTGCTGCCGACATTTTTAAAATCACCAAAATTCCCAACCTGAACTCTAGCAAGTCTTTGCAATGCAATTCTTTTTAGCTTTTGGTCTGAGTTTTCAAGATGATCTAGCCAACTTTCAAATTTATCTGTAACAACAAAATTATACATAGCACATATATTGTATGTTATAAACGACAAAATAGCAAATTAAGCTAGAGGTCTTGTAACCTCTAGCTCATAATCATTAAAAAGGAAGTTCACCTGTATAAATAGGCTTTACACCAAGTAACAGGCTATCCTCAAGGACTAGATGAGATAAGCTTGAATACATATCTTCAGCAGTGGTATTGGACATTGTAAAAAACTTTGTGTATTCCCAAAATCATCATAAGTCAAAATATTTGGCTCATCTCGGATCTACGGGATCTCTTCACAATGCTAGGCACACAACCTAGCATTTTTCATTAATTAAAAAAGGCGTTAATCTTTAGAATGGAAATCACCACAATTTCAAACTAAGGACCAACGCCATGCCTGAAAGTATAGCAGATACATTAATTTATGATCTGTTCCCGGGATATAAACTCTCTTCTTACCAGTTAAATGAAGATCAACTTAAGCTGGAGCTTGATTTCGTAGATGATGCTGTGTGCCCTAAATGCGGTACCAGGGTAGATAAAAGACACGATACAACCCATAGGATTATTAAAGACGTAACAGCCTTTGGTCGTAAGGTTCAGGTAGATCTGCCAGTACGCAGAATAGAATGTCCTTACTGTGGAACTAAGGGGGTAGAACAAGTCAGCTGGCTTTCAAAGGATAAATACAGCCGAATAACCAAAAGGCTTTCCAATGCGATTATAAAAGACCTGGAG
>JAILLS010000012.1 GCA_024693025.1 Succinivibrio sp.
ATCTCAAGCTTGGCCCAGGAGTTTTTCCAGTAGAGCTTAAGAGGAATTAGGGTATAGCCCTGCCGCTGGGTTCTGCCGATGAGCTTGTCGATCTCCTTGCGGTTTAAGAGGAGCTTGCGGGTTCTGGTCGGATCTGAGACCACAAAGGCACAGGAAGTCTTCAAAGGATTGATGAGTGAGCCAAGGATTATGACCTCGCCATCCTTGATGGTGACATAGGCCTCGCTGATATTGGCTTTGCCTGCCCGCAGCGCCTTAACTTCCCAGCCCTGCAGCTCAAGTCCTGCCTCAAGCCGCTCTTCAATAAAGTACTCAAAGCTTGCTTTACGATTCACGGCAATTACATTGTTATGCTGCGCAGCATCCTTTTTAGCCATCTTGTCTCTCTCTTAATCCTAATATTTATGCCTTGCAAAGGGTTTTGGAAGCAATAAACTTTCAGGCATCTAATTCGTAAACTTAGGCCATAATCATAACGTATTTTGCCTGTATTGGCATCAGCTTTGTGCGCCATGCGGTGGTGTACTCTGCCTCTGCCCTGGAGATTTAGCTTAAGCTTTAGACAAACCCTTAGGCGTTGAGCGCTATGCAGTTACCTAAAAGTCTGCTGTCAGGTGTGCCTAAGCCCTTATCCAAAGGGCAGGGTCAGCAGGTTTAATTTTTCAAAGTTATTACACAGAAATACATAGCCTTACACAGAAATTACACAGAATTATACAGAAATAACAGGGGTTCGAACCCTTTAGTTATTTTGCCTTAGCAAAAATTTAAGCTAAGCCCTGACAGTTTTTTCTCTTTTAACTCAGATGTAAAAATTTGCGTACTAGTATCCTGAAGGTAAAATAAATATAATTCAAACCAAGATTCGGTAACCTCCCATGTAAAGTAAGATTTAAACTAATTTTTAGTCAGCTTAAAATCCTGAGAGGCGCATATAGATTTAGCAGTAAGATCTATAGATTATGCTCAACCTATAATAATCCGTAAGAACTAATAAAATTTACCAAATAACTATCCTGATAAAAGAGTATAAACAAGGAACTCTTATGCATTCAAAAATCAAATTAGCCATAGCTGCCGCTGCGTGTTTTCTCCTTACTGCCTGCCGTAGCAGCACCCCTTCTTGTAATGACTCTGGTGTGTTAGATCTTGTAAAACAGATTGCCCATGACAACTATAAGGGAGCTTATGAAAGAGCCAGCAGTCCTCAAGGCATATTTATGTTAGGTCAGGTTCTTATATATATGAAAGCAGGTCTTCAGGGCAATCAGATTGCTCCGCTGGGGCTTTTAGGCATCAATGAGGCTGAAGCGCAGGAGATACTGCCGCTTTATGAACACCTCTTGGAAGTAGGTAAAGCAGGCTCTAATAAAGCAGGCATGATTGAAGAGGTGGTTGCAGCGCAAAACTTTGATGTTAATACCATCAGAACGCTAAGCAAGAATGAGGAGACCAAAGCCTGCAAATGCGCTGCCAAATTAGATTGGAATACTCCTATGGGGACTACGATTTCTCAGGAAATTGAGTATGAGGCTCAGTATACTGAAGACAGCAAAGCTAAGCTATATGTCACGGTTAGTGCGCTAAAGAAAATATTCCAGGGCTTTTAGTGTTTAAAGGATTACTTACCACTTGGCAAGCATATAGGCTTTAAGCTTAGCCTAAACTTTTTTACGTGAAGTTTAGGCTTTTTACCTAAGTTTAGTAAGTGTGAGAGAGCCCTGCTAATTTAAAACATCCTGAAAAATAAAGATAACTTATAAAGCAGTAAAGGAATAAAACCTCACTTAGAAGGAATGAGTCCATTGCAATACGGCCAAGCCGCTTTTACACAACACGCTGGATAATTCTGTGGGCAGTAAGAGTACCTTGCTGAGGCCAAAGCCTGAAAACTTCTAATTGCAAGGTAGTTCAGGTTTATATGTCCCTCATCTTCAGGAACAAAGGCCAGGAAAATAATAAGACGCTATTTATCTGCATTATCCTTTGCGCTTCATTTCAGTCCAAATTTTGTGATTTACTCTATACTTTTGTTCTGCTAAAATAAGCGCCGTTTGAAGCGGCTGTTTTTTATACACAGCTGCATTTAATTATTTTTCTTGCCAATCTCAACAGTAACCCTCGGTTGCTTAAGAGTATTTAAAGGAGTTAAAAATGGCAGACGAGAAAAAAGAATCAGTACAGGACAAGGCCCCAGCTGCTGAGAAAGGTGGTAAAAAGACCCGCGTTGTTATGCAGCAGGATCCAGCTTTAAAGACTGTTTATGCAAATGCTTTCTATACTCAGTTCAAGATTGATGAACTGCTCTTAACCGCTTGCGTAAGCCAGCAGGCTTCTGACGGCAAGAATGGTTACTTAAACATTGTGCCACAGGCTCGTATCGGCATGACTATCAACAGCGCTGTGCAGTTAGCAGAAGCCTTAAATAACGTCATCGCTCAGTATCGTCAGCAGTATGCAAGCGTTATCAATGCTGCTCAGAAAAAAGACGACAAGAAAGAAGAGAAGAAATAAGCTTTAGTTCTTCTTAAAAAATACCGTAGCTAAATCAAAACAAGCCACGGTATTTTTTTATCTGAAATTCTGCCCAAAGTCTAAAGCCATCACACCTCTTGGCGAGCCTAAACCTTCACACCCTAAAGAACAATTTTCAGCCTTAAGCCTTAGTCCTGATGGTGCAAAAGATGCCCCATGCGCATCTCTTTAGTCTTGAGGTACTCTTCATTATAGGTATTGCGTCCATACTCAAGAGCCCGGCGCTCTACCACCTCGATGCGGTGCTTGGAGAGAGAATGGATCTTAGCCGGGTTATTGGTCATGAGGATGACCTTGTTAAAGCCCATCGCCCGCATGATATGGCCGCACAGGCCATAGTGGCGCTCATCAGCACCAAAGCCCAGCTTCAGATTGGCATCCACGGTGTCCATGCCTTCATCCTGCAGCTTATAGGCGCAGATCTTGTTGAAGAGGCCTATGCCGCGTCCTTCCTGACGCATATAGAGCAGGGCTCCGCGACCTTCCTTGGCGATCATGCTCAGCGCCGCCTCAAGCTGAAAGCCGCAGTCACAGCGCAGACTTCCCATCACATCGCCGGTAAGACATTCTGAATGAATGCGGCAGAGCACCGGCCTGCCGTCATCAAGCTTACCCATGGAGATCACCGCATGCTCTAAAGCAGGCTCGGCCATGTCGCGAAAAATTGTAATCTGAAAGTCACCAAGCCTTGTAGGCAGCTTGGCAGTAGGGGAAATCTCAAGTTTAATCTCAGCCACTTTTTTTAGTCCTTTGTCTTTGAGCTCTATAGTTTAGCAAAACTTTGCCGCAATAGCTTTTTTTTCTTCTTTTGTGGAGTAAACCCTGATATTTATTCAGGAATTAGATGTAACATAGTGCAATGCAAATGAGGATTATGAAGTTAACGCGTAATTTCATAGGTTTAGCTTTGCTCTGGAGCACTTTGCTCTGCGGGCAGAGTCAGGCTGTGCTGTCAGTTTCTGATCCTCTTGACAATACCTTGTTTGTAGGTGTGGAAGAGGATCGCTATCCGCTGTCCTATTATGAGCATTATCCTGCCAGGCTGACGGGCTTTGACGTCGAGTATGCCGACAATCTGTGCAAAAAGCTCAAGCGCAGATGTCAGGTGGTGGCCGCCTCCTATTCGGAGCTTATCAGGATGCTTGCCGACGAACGGGTGGATGTGCTGGTGGCAAGTCTGAATGATACGCCGCAGCATCGGGACAGTCTGGCGTTTTCAGAGCCTTATTATGTGTCGCATTCGGTGCTGATGTGCAGCTTTCCGCTGCCCTCGATGGTCGATGCGTATATGCTAAGCCCCTATGTGATAGGGGATAAGGAAGGCTCCAAGCAGCAGGAGACGCTGCGTCAGGTGCTTGCCTATATCAAACTTAAAGGGGTGGTGTCATTCTCAAGCTATCGGGCTATGTTCAATGCGCTGCTTCGGGGTAAAATAGACTGTATGCTCGCAGACAGCCATACCGGTTATGATTTAATCAAAACCGCTGCTGAACAGGACAGCGAGCGGATTTATTTTTCGGCCAATTTACAGTTTGTGCGCAATGAGTTTAATCAGGAACGCATTGCAGTACGTAAGGCAGACGCCGCTTACCTGCGGCTGATAAATCGGGCGATTCAGGAAATGGATGCTGATGGTACGCATCAGCGCCTCTCGCTGAAGTATTTCCCGTTTACGGCATATTAACTGCGTAACAGAGCAGATTTATGGAAAAAGACTTACAGAATTTCAACTTTAGAGATCCGCAGACGAAGGAGAAGGCAAGCTTCACCATTCATAAGCTGATCCTTGCCTTAAGTGTGGTCTTCTCTTTCCTCATCGCAAGCTTTGGTCTGTTTTTCTATTTTCAGTTCTCGCAGGTGCAGTCAAACTCCGAGGTGATTGTCAAAAGCCTGGTGCCGAACATCATCCATACCCAGCGCAGCTTTGTGAATATTGACAATCTGCGCAATCTGCTCAACAGCATTCATGAAACGCGCGATCAGAAGCAGGCCCGCGATAACTTCGTCAATGCCAGGGCCTTTTTGGCCGAGCTTGATCTTGAGGATCACTTCCTGCCGCAGCATATTCGGGAAATTGACACGCAGCTGGTCGAGTTCTGGGATAAAAGAACACATCTTGTTAAGCTCAATGAACTGCTCATCGGCGAGTGCCTCGGCTATGCCTCGGCCCTAAACCTGATTGATCATGAGACCAATCCTGACACTCCGGTCTCCCTGACGGCCGAGCTTAACCGCATGATCTTCGAGGTGCTGGTTACGGTTTCAAACCTTGATCTGCGCAGAATGCGCATCCTCCATGCCGTTGGGAACGAGTATGATGACAAATGCGCTATCGGGGCCAGTGAGCGCACCATCGATTACTGCCTGGAGCTTAAAAAATACGAGAGCATGATCTTTGCCACCATCAAGCAGTATGAGGAGCTCAGCCAAGAGTTCAATCTTGCCTATGAGAATCTGCGCAACAGCGTGGATGGCCTTGTGATTTTCGCCACGCAGGCTGAGACCAAATCCCTCTCTGACCGCCTGATCACCATTTCCGAGGCTGCCGGCAAGAGTAAGCCGCTGCTTATCATCTGGCTGTGCGGCACGCTTTTAATGTTTGTGATCTGGTATATGCTGCTGGTGCGCCTGGTGAGCAGGCCTCTGCGCAACATCTACAGCATCATCAAGATTTTCCGGGAAAAAAGACGCAGACCTAAGCACTTCCCTAAGTCTGCCTTAATGGAGATTCAGGCCATCAACAGTATGCTGCCAAAACTCTTTGAGGATGTAAGTGAGCAGGCCAAGCTCCTTAAAAATCAGAACAAGAGCTATCAGCAGCTGTTAAATATCTCCTATAAGGATGAGCTTACCGGGGTGAAAAACCGCCGTGCCTTAGATACCCTGATCAGCGAGCTTAAGGCCGTACCTGCCCAGGTGGCAATCCTGATGATCGATATTGATAATTTCAAGGCCTTCAACGATGAGAAGGGGCATCAGTATGGTGACTTTGTGCTGAGTACCATCGGGCGGCAGCTAAGAGCGAGCGCTACCGATCATGACAATGTCTACCGCTATGGCGGCGAGGAGTTTTTACTCATCCTGCAGAATGTCAATGCCGAGGAAGCCTATCGGGAGGCCGATCATCTAAGAGAGATCATCCGCAGCCTCAATATTGAAAACAGCGCTAATACGAGCGGCTATCTGACCATCAGCGTAGGCTTAAGCCTGCTTACTAAGAAAGAGAATGAGTACACCATGCAGGAGCTCATCGCGCAGGCCGATAAGGGACTTTATCAGGCCAAGGGAGCCGGGCGCAATATCGTGATCCGCTATACCGAGGAGCTCAATAAGCCGGCCTGAGGCTCGTTTAGCCCTCAAAGGCCTTGACTAAGGCAGGTCTTTGGGCAGACGCTTAAATCACAAGCCTAAATGAAGTCAGCAGCACAGGCCAATTTGCGGTCTTTACTCATCCTGCCGTTTCATGGTTGCTGCCATCCTGCCAGACCTTTCATCTCCTGTCCCGCAGCAGGCCTAAGGCAGACTGTATGAAGCCTTTTTAAAGCGGATCGTAGAATCATGCAGTCTTAACAGAATGAGAGACTTTTAGCTTAAATATAGCTTTCTTTGTTGTGCCTAATTTGTTATCATAACGTACTTATTTTTTCTGACTGGGAGTTAGTGGTGAACAAGGCGCTGGTCATCGCAGTGGATGGTCCGAGTGGAGCAGGCAAGGGTGAACTTACCCGCCGCCTTGCCAAGACTTTAGATTTTGCGCTTCTTGACTCTGGAGCTATCTATCGGGTACTTGCCTATGCCGTACGCAAGGCAGGACTTGCCTTATTTGATGAAGAGGCAGTAGTCAAGGAGGCTCAGGTACTCAATCTCTCCTTTGAGGTAGAGGATGACGGCGTACACGTACTTCTAGGCGGCGAGGATGTCAGCTCGGAGATTAGAACCGAGGAGGCAGGAGCCAATGCCAGCAAGATTGCGGCTATTCCTGCGGTAAGACAGGCTCTGTTGCAGAGACAGCGGGAGTTTCTGACCCCGCCTGGTCTGATTGCCGATGGCCGGGATATGGGCACCGTGGTGTTCCCCGAGGCTGAGGTCAAGATATTTTTAGACGCAAGCTGTGAAGTAAGAGCCAGGCGTCGCCTCCTGCAGCTGCAGAAGGCCGGCAAGAGCGCCGATTATGAAAAGATTTTAGCGGAGATAAAGGAGCGTGATGAACGCGACCGTAACCGCGAGGTGGCACCGCTTAAGCCTGCCCCTGATGCTTTAGTGCTGGATTCATCCGAGCTGAGCATTGAAGAGGTTTTTACGCAGGCGATGAATGAGATCAGTGCCAAAACAGGTTTTGACTTTGAACTGGATGAAGACTAGTTCAAAGGGATACTGCCAGGATGGCCGTATATTTTTAATCACCCCCTAAGACAGGATGTTGCAGGGCTTATTTGGATTTTACCTTAATGGAATCATTTGCAGAACTTTTCGAAGAATCCCTAAAGAACGTTGAGACCCGTCCGGGCTCAATGATTAAGGGCAAGGTTATCGCTATTGAAAACGATTTTGTGATCGTTGATGCAGGTCTTAAGTCAGAATCAGCCATCCCAGCTGATCAGTTCAAGAACACCTCCGGTGAGATTGAAGTGAAGGTGGGCGATGAGGTTGATGTGGCCTTAGAGTCAGTTGAATCTGGCGACGGTGCGACTATCCTGTCCCGTGAGAAAGCCAAGCGCAACGAAGCCTGGAGCAAGCTTGAGGGTGCCTTCAAGAACGATGAAGTCGTCATGGGTGTCATTGACGGCAAGGTCAAGGGCGGCTTTACTGTGCAGTTAAACGGTATTCGTGCCTTCCTGCCGGGCTCTTTAGTTGACGTACGTCCGGTACGCGACACTACCTCAATTGAGGGCAAAGAGCTGGACTTCAAAGTTATTAAACTTGATCAGAAGCGCAACAACGTCGTGGTCTCCCGCCGCGCCGTGATTGAAGCTGCCAACTCAACCGAGCGTGAAAGCGTGCTCTCCACTCTGGCCGAAGGTCAGACCGTCAAGGGCATTGTCAAGAATCTTACCGATTACGGTGCCTTCGTTGACTTGGGCGGCGTGGATGGTCTCCTCCATATTACCGATATGGCATGGAAGAGAGTCAAGCATCCGGGCGAAATTGTTCAGGTTGGTGAAGAGATCTCCGTTAAGGTGCTCAAGTTTGAACGCGATCGTCAGCGTGTGTCCTTAGGTCTGAAGCAGTTAGGCGAAGACCCATGGAGCAATATCGCCGAGCGCTTCCCGGTCAAGAAGATCATCGAAGGCAAGGTCACCAATCTTACCGATTATGGCTGCTTCGTGGAAATTGAGGAAGGCGTTGAAGGCCTCGTCCACGTGTCTGAGATGGACTGGACCAACAAGAACATTCACCCATCCAAGGTGGTCTCCGTCGGTGATACCGTGCAGGTACAGGTGCTCGAGATTGACGAGCAGCGCCGCCGCATCTCCTTAGGCCTCAAGCAGTGCAAGCCAAACCCATGGGTTTCCTTCGCTGAGAGCCACTCTAAGGGTGACAAGGTTACCGGCAAGATCAAGAGCATCACTGACTTTGGTATCTTCATCGGCTTAGATGGCGGTATCGACGGTCTGGTGCATCTGTCTGACATCTCCTGGAAGCAGCCTGGCGAAGATGCCATCCGCGGCTTCAAGAAGGGTGATGAAATCACCGCTATCGTGCTGCAGGTCGACCCTGAGCGCGAGCGCATCTCTTTAGGTCTCAAGCAGATCTCTGAAGATCCGTTTGCTGATTACCTCAATGAGCATCACAAGGGCTCCATCGTCACTGGTACTGTCGAGGCTGTGGACAACCGCGGCGTGACCGTCACCTTAGCTGACGACATTCAGGGCTACATCCGTGCTTCTGACGTCTCCCGCGACCGTGTGGATGATCCTTCCACTCTGTTCAAGGTCGGCGACAGCGTTGAGGCTAAGCTCGTGAACGTGGATCGCAAGACCCGTCAGATCTCCCTGTCTATCCGTGCTAAGGATGAGGCAGAAGAGAAGGAAGCTTTAGAGACCGTCAATCAGCAGGCCACTCAGGAGCCGGCTGAGACTGCCATGGCAGCTGCCTTTGCTGCTGCAGGCAAGCAGGAATAAGCTCTAGACTGTAAAGCTTCATGACACCCTATGCTCACGCGGTATAGGGTGTTTTTTTGCCTTAAAGCTCCTGTCCTATCAGCTATAATTCACTTTATTTGTGATAATCTCCCTCCTCATAAGACCAAAAAATTTTGACAGATCTATACTTTTTTTATTATTTACCTGATTTTTAGCAATAAAGCTATTACAATAGTACTAACTATCACGTCATTACACTTAGGAGTAAAAAATGACCCGAGCTGAATTGATAGATTTTCTGGCCACAAGATTTCCGACTATTCCGCCAGCACAGGTGGATGGCTCAGTCAGAGAGATCTTCGAACTGATGATTGAAACTCTTTCTGCCGGCGAACGTATTGAGATCAGAGGTTTTGGCAGTTTTGAAATTCGTGTACGCGAGCCGCGGATTGCGCATAATCCTAAGACCGGAGAGCAGGTATCTCTCGCTGAGCGCCGCGTGGTCCACTTCAAGCCAGGTGTTGAGCTGCGCGAGAGAGTCAACATTAAATCCTAATTCTCAACCCTCTGCCTTAAGGGCGGGGGATTTCAGATAGTCATGGTATTTTAGGTTCATTAAAGATAGAATACATAGAGACTATTAGTTCAAAATTTGCTAGCCTGTCACTGCCAGGGTACAGTTCTCTTAATACGCAGGGGGTCTGTGCCTGGTTCAGATGGGTTTGCTTAGGATTTATAAGGGCGGATTGTTTTAATGCTCAAATTCTGGATTTATGCCATTTTTCTGATTCTCCTGGCCGTAATCGGTCTTGCCATCGGTTCTGCCAATGACAGTCAGGTAACCTTTGATTTCCTTCTGCTTAAAACCGATGTGACGGTAGCCTTTGTGCTGGTGGTGGGAATTATCTTTGGTGTCCTGTTAGGCTTCTATATCTCGCTGCTTGTCTGCTTTAAATACTGGCGTCAGGCGCACAGTGCCAAGGCGGCCCTTAACCGCTATCTAAAAGAGCAGAAGAAAGAGAATCAGGCATCAGCTGAGAACGTCGTGGCTGAAGCTAACTAAGCATGTACGATGTTTGAACTTTTATTCATACTCCTTCCCATTGCCGCTGCCTATGGATATTACATGGGCAGATCCTCAACACGCGCCACAAAACAGGATAAGAAGAATATCCAGAACACCAATTATCTGAGAGGTGTTGAATACCTGCTTGACAATAAGCAGGATCAGGCGATGGACAGATTTATCGCCTATCTAAATTCTAAAGATCCTACCTTTGAGTCAGGCCTGGCGCTTGGCAATCTCTTTCGCAAGCGCGGCGAGGTGGACAAGGCCATCTCCCTGCACGAGAAGATGGCCTCAGATCCGCATCTTGAGGAGAGCGAGCATGAGCTCTCACAGTTAGAGCTGGCCCGCGATTTTATCTCCGCAGGCCTTTTAGACCGGGCCGAGCAGATCCTAGAGGAGCTTGTGGAAATTCCAAGACAGCGGGGCAATGCCGCCTCACTGCTCGTTAAAGTCTATGAGGTCGAGCATGATTTTGACCGGGCCATCAGCGTGGCGCTCAAATACCGCGAGGTCTTAGGTCCTGCCTTTGACGGACAGCTCTCGCAGTACTACTGCCAGAAGGCTGAGCATCTGCGCCTTGATGGGCAGCGTCAGGAGGCCCTCTCTGCCTATAAGTCAGCCTTAGGGATTTTCAAAAAGTCGGTAAGAGCCCGCCTTGAGTATGCAGGAATGCTTATTGAGGATGGTCAGCTAAAGGAAGCCTATGAGCAGATTAAGGAGTGCACCCTGTTAGATCCGCAGTCAGGACTGCTGTGCTTTGAATATGTCAGACGCTGTTTCCCCAACAAGGCCGACCCTAACTACCGCTTTGCGCTTGAGGATCTCATTCACCGCACCCATTCAGCTGCCGCCATGGTGGAGCTTGTGGGAGTGACCGAGCAGAACAGCTCGGTTGAGGATGCCGAGGCGATGCTGCTTACTTTCCTTCGGGAAAAGCCCAATTTAAAACTGTTTTCAGCCCTGATGGGGCTGCGCTCGCACAGCAGCGATCCTGCCACCCGCGATGCGATTATGCAGCTTAAAAGCTTTGTGGATGCTCAGGTGGCGGGGAACTCCCGCTTTGCCTGTCATAACTGCGGCTTTGAATCCAAGATGATGTTCTGGCAATGCCCGTCCTGCCGCAAGTGGGATGCCTTAAAACCGCGTATTGGTCTTGATGGAGATTAAAGATTAGATGCCCGACCCCAAAATTATCACCGCTTTAGACTTTCAGTCAAAATCTGAAGCCTTAAACCTTGTCAAGGAGCTCAATCCTCAGCTCACCCGCCTCAAGGTAGGCAATGAACTTTTCACCGCCGCAGGGCCTAAACTTATCGAAGAGCTGCACCGGCTCAATTTTGAAGTCTTTTTGGATCTTAAGTATCACGATATCCCCAATACCGTAAAGCAGGCCTGCCTCAGCGCCGCAGCCTTAGGCGTGTGGCTGTTGGATCTGCACACCCAGGGCGGCTCGGTGATGATGCGCGAAGCCAGCAGTGCCTTAAAGGGTCTGCCCAAGGCTCCTAATCTTATCGGGGTGACGGTGTTGACCTCTTTAGATGAAGCTCAGATGCTGCAGGTAGGTCTGCAGGCAAGTCCCCTGGAGCAGGTTTTAAGACTGGCACTGCTTGCCCGTGACTGCGGGCTTAAAGGGGTGGTGTGCTCTGGCAATGAGGTGGCCGCCATCAAGGCACAGTGCGGCGAGCATTTCTGGTGCGTGACCCCGGGGATCAGACCGCAGCATAGCGCCCTTGATGATCAGAGCCGGGTGATGACTCCGCGTCAGGCCATTATGCAGGGAGCTGATTATCTTGTGATCGGCAGACCGATTACCCGTTCGCCTGATCCTGAGCTGAGCCTTGAGCGCATCTCAGCAGAGGTGAATGAGGCTTTAGCGCAGAAGGATGCGCACCGGCAGATTTAAGGAAGCAGTATGCGGATTATTATTATGCGGCATGGCGAGGCTATCATCGCCGATGGTGACAGGGTGCTCTCCTCTCGCGGCAAGGAGGAGGTCTTAGAGAATGCCAGGGTGCTGTGCGAGGAGTATCACTTAGATGTGGTGGTAAGCTCGCCTAAGACCAGGGCTCTGCAGACTGCCGAGATTGTGATTACCGAATCCGGGCTTGATTTAAACCGTGAGGTCTGTGATGCGCTTACTCCTTCAGGAGACTGCGAGGAGGTGATGGACTATGTCAACTCCATCTGCACTGAGTACCAGACCGTGCTTCTAGTCTCGCATCTGCCTCTGGTGCAGTATCTTGCCGAGTATCTCAAGCGCACCAGAATAGGGCAGATCCCAAATTTTGTGACGGGCAGCGCACTTATTTTGAAGCTTGAAGGGGATAATGCGCAGCTTGAAGGCTTTATCTCGGGAGGAGTGTTCAAAAAGTATTAAGATTCTCACAAATAATGAGATTTATTGAAAAAATTGCTTGATAGTCCTTGAAAATTAAAAAAGAGGAACTATTCTTAAAATATATAAATAAAAATTAAACACAATAATAAAGAATAATTTCAAACAATCTACTAAGGAGGCACGATGCGCGAATTCAAGAAATATGCGCCTCGACAAATCGCTAAATACGTCTGTGACTTTTTTAAGGGATCTTTTGTCATAGTTGGCATTGGGATTTTCAGTTTTGACGGAGGCAAGGTGCTCATCAAGGATGAGACCGATCAGGAACGTCTCTCTATCTGCCGCGAGATCAATTCGGCTATCTACAGCATGACCTCGCATCTGCGCACAAGTTAGAGACCTAAATTTGAACTCAAGCAAAAAGTCTTCCTCTCTAGTATAATTAGGAAGGCTTTTTTGTTTTTTTAAACTAAAAATTTAGGATTTGCTTATAAGTTTAAGGGCATACCCCTTATTCAGACATTCATTATGGCTAAACTCTCCTCTAATGCGGAAGTTACCGCAATTCATAAATTACTCGATGATCCGCCGACCGGCTCTGAAATTCAGGAGGCTATAGTCTCCGAACTCTCCACGGTGCAGGATGTGGTCCGTTATCTT
>JAILLS010000076.1 GCA_024693025.1 Succinivibrio sp.
TCAATATACTGTTTTAAAATATCAATGAGGGCTTTAGCGTCACTACCGATCGCCAGACGAATGCGTGCCATGTCACAACCTTTCCTGTCAGACTAGAGATTAAACTGTTGCTCTGAGAAAATAATCACAGAAAAATACCTCGCTAGCATAGCACCGAAAGCATTTTTTTTAAAGATGCAAAGCTTCACTTGGCACCAATACACGCAAAAGCCTCAGCCACCTGGGCTGAGGCTGTCTGTAAGCCTGCTTTATGACTCAGTGCCAGCAGAGCCTCCTTTGAATAGCTTAAATCCGTTCTTGTTCTCAAAGAGCGCAGCTAGTCCAGGGATCTTGGTGAACAAACCGCTGACGGAGTTAATCTTGTAGCCGGCAAAACCTGTATTGTACTGCTGCAGTTCATGATTACCGCCATTAAGCAGCAGATTGACCGTCAGGTCCCTTTCATCCTGCCTATGATGTCCCTCATGCAGCTGCCCTATCTCGGCCTGATACGCCAGAGATTTGACCTGCGCATCCAGCACACTGGTTCTGTCCTTGCCGCTCTTGCAGTTGTAGGCCGGCACCATACCGGTAAGATGAGCAAGCAGCATGATGCGAGCCGGCAAGGCATAAGGATCATAGTCAGAATCAGCATAGGTTTTCTCTCTGTTCATATGCAGGATCTGTCCAACCAGCCTTTTGATATTATCTACAGTCCTCTGCGGCAGGTTGCGATGTGCTTCAAGAAACTGCCCTACCGGACTGTTCTCATCAATCATACCTTCAACCACCGTATCCCCTAGCAGATCATGAATTCCCTGATTAATCATGGCTTTAGAATCGCTGAAACCGCCGCCAAACGACGCAAGCCAGCCCAGCTTCGTATGCGAGAAGGAATTGACCGGGAAATTAAAGGTAATCACCTTAGGCCTGATCCTGATGGTTCTGAGCTTACCTTCTGCATCAGCTACCTGAAGAGTACAGATGCCATCCTTGTTACAGGCATTTTTCCAGGCGGCGTTCTGCTCGGCAAGAAAGTTCTTTTCTTTAAAGAAATGAGCTGGGGTGAGCAGTGAGCTTGAGACTATGGACAGATTAACAGTCTTGCCGTTCAGGGCATCCTGCAGCAGTTCAGGCTTGCACTGCAAAGCTGCGGCAAACACTTCTTTAGTCCGTGAGATATTGGCCTGCTGCCTCAAGGTCTGATCTTTGATGCCAAAAGCAGAGTTTACGCCATGCCGCAGTCCCTGAAACAGCACTTTATCCCCACCTTTTGCATCCGGCACAGACAGCGTGCTTACCGCAAGATTACAGGCATGGGTGTTGGTGCGGTCCAGAGAGCTGACTCCCTTGATCTTATCCTGCTTGTAGGACGCCTGTAAAGTGCTTAAATTGCCTGCAGGAATAATCTCTGAAGTTACCGTGGCTGATTTGCCAAAGGCTGAGACCACCACCTCTTTTCTGATGGGGTTCCACTCATTGGCCGTGTTTAGATTCTGCCCCATAGCATTCTTATAGGCTGTTGCAAGCTCCTTTTCGGACATCACCTTAGGTCTGCAGCTCTTAGAAAGCGCCGAGAGCTGTTTGGCAAGATCAGTTTTGACTTTCTTAAGTCCCTTCAGTTCATCTTTGCTGATTTCGCTCTGATCAGAGCGATTTACAAAGAGATTATTGCTCTTGTTTCTGATCTCATCTTCGAGAGTATTTACCTGCTGCGGCACAGGCTGCCCCTTGCTGGCGCATCTGTTTTTTAACTGCGCTATGACCAGCAGGGCTGCGGTGTACACATTCTGAAAACCATCCCGCACGTTCTTGACCGCCAGCGGATTTTTGTCAAGCTGAGCGGTGTTTTGGGCCAGCTGCTTTTTCATCATGCTCTTAAGATGCTCAAGCTCACCTAGCAGTTTGTCCCGAACCGTGACTGACTCTCCGCTCAGAGTCTGCGTCTGACTGTTGCCGAGCATGGCAATCTGCACATTGATTTGCTTGATGCTGTCATCCAGTTCACGGTTCTGCTGACGCAGATCGAGAGGATCGACTTCCTGCCGGCTTAAGGTGGTCACGGCTTTAACCATCACATCTTCAAGCCGATTAGCCGGAATTTTCAGCTGCTGCAGGAGTCCGTTGCGCTTTGCCTGCTGCGCGCTAGGGTTATGCTTTTTCCCCACGCCTGTGAGCTCCTGATTAAGCACTTTTTTACAGTTGGCCTTTTCAGCAGCCGTAAAGGAATTAAACAGGATTTTAAGCTTACCGACCTTAATTTCACTGCCTGACTTAAAGGTTTTATCAAAGAGTTTGCCTCCGCTCTGGCCATAACGGTTCACAATCGCAGCTCTGATTTTTTGAGCTGTCGCCACTGTTTCCCGGGCAATCCTCAGATTAGTCGCCTTATTGGCTGAAAACAGTGTAAAGAATTTTTTATGCTCGGAAGTGAACGAGGTAGTGGTCGACTGCGCGGCCTGCCCGGCTTTCTTGCCGTCATCCTTCAGTACTATACGATCACTATCCTGACCATGGTAACTGGTAATACTGTTTCTGATACTTGAGAAATCTGACATGTCTAACTCCCGCTCTAAGCTAACACAAACTCTGAATCCATCATGTCACGGCCGCCCTCATCCGACTCCAGAACTTCAGCATATCTCTCTATCCAGTGCATAAGCTCACGTGAAAAAGAACTGAGCGCTGCATTAAAGGTATTCTGAGACAGGTCATCCAGAGGGATCTTGCGCTGCAGGATGATATAGTCCCCATCCTCTACATAGGCAAAAGTCGCCCCGTCGGTATCATTCCAGAGCAGATTACTGCCGAGGAAAAACTTTAGGGCTCTGAATGTATCACTGCGATTTTCCGCAGCTTCTGCCTCAGTGGGCTCAGGTTTCTCCTCTGTCACATCAAGGCGCGGCAGTCCGCCTATAGCTCCTATCAATACCAGAGTCCCGTCCTCTTCGTCAGAGGTCAGATGGATAACATTGCCCTCGGTATCGGTTAGAACACAGCAGTTATCTTCGGTCATCTCAGTATCAAGCTCAAATTCCGAGCTGTCTACCAGACCATTTACAAATTGTTTTATCAGAGAAAAATCTATCATATTTGCTCCAATGGCTCAGTGTGTATTTATCCATTATAATAATGTAGATAAAATATTGAAAGATTAAATTTGGTTCCGGTGTTCTACTCTGCTAAAACAGATCACGCAGCAGCCTAATCTATCTCCATCTCCTGAAGGCTCTCTCCCATGAGAGCAGAAGTGACCACCTCAGCATAGCGCCCGATCCATACCGGCAGATCTGCCGCAAAATCCAGCAGCGCTGCATTGAAATCGTCCTGAGTAAGACCGTCTAAATTTAGCTTGCGCTGCATCACCAGATAATCACCGTCTGCCACATAGGCAAAGCTTGAACCTGCCGCCTTATCCCACAGAAGATTACAGCCAAGGAAAAATTTAAGCACCTCAATGGAGGTTTCCTCATCGCACTTAAGTTCATCCCCTACTTCCTCTTCAGGCAGTTTGCCAAGAGCCCCCAGCAGAGTCAGTGAACTCTCAGCCGGATCAAAGCTCAAATGAATAATATGCCCGTCGTCATCGGTCAGAGCACAGTAATTATCATCCTCAAACTCGGTCTGCAGACCGTCAGCCGTGCCTTCAGCGTTTAAAAACCCCTCGACCAGGCTCTTAACCCTGTCAAAATCAACCATAGTCCCCTCTCACATCTGTCAGAATTGTAATTTAAACATGTAAAACAACTAAATACTTATAAATTTCAGACATAATCATCCAGAAAGTTTATATAAATATCCGTTAAAAAAATGTGACCATGGACTGATTTAGAAGCGTTAACCTAGGAGCGGTGACAGATGTGGAGCAGCAGGGATGGAGTAGAGACAAGCAGCTATCCGAAAATACATAAGCTTCATAAGCAGACAGGATGGCCCTGACAGCTCAGAGTAAGCAATCGGGATGACCTCCTGCTGAATATCTCTTACAGTTTTAGCTAATCTGTTGTTAACTAAAGAATTTAAACCTCACATCGGCTTTTGGCAGTCACAACAGCCAGCTTGAAGGCACTCTTAGAGCACAGTAAGGACCATTTTAGTGCGGCGGTGCACAGACCGAGGATGCCGAAGAGCAATGCTTAGAGTTTAGCGAGGCAGGATCATGATGGGCAAGGCCTGTATAAGACACTGGCTTTAGCTTAACCAGTGTCAGGATATGGCCAGTCCTAGAGACCAGATGAGGCTTAGATGCGTACCGCAGAGGCAACCGATTTGAGATCCGCAAGCTTTTTGATAATCCGCTCCAGAAACTCACTGTTCGGTACTTTCAGGGACAGTTCAATAATCGCGGTATTATGCTTGCCGTCATAATGAGTCTTGATCCCCTGAGCATTAATCTTCTCATTGGCAAGCACTGCCACCACTTCATTGATAATCCCTGATCCCTGAGCCCCCAGCACCTGCACGGTCGCCTCAAAGCTGCCCAGAGCGGCATTGCCCCACTGAGCCGGAATCAGGCGTTTCACATCCTCGGCATTCAGATGCTGCAGCTGTTCGCAGTTTGCCCGATGAATGGTGATCCCGCGGTTTTTGGTAATAAAGCCGATGATCTCATCATTGGGGATCGGACGGCAGCATTTGGCCAGATGTGTCATCAGATTATCCACACCATTGACCGCAATCACGCTCTTATTGCGCTTTTGCTCAGGCTGACGGGCAAAATTGAGATCCTTACCGTCAAGATCGCCAAAATCCAGCTCCTTAGGTGCTTCGCTAAGCTTAGGAACATTTACGCGCAGATAATTTACCACCGCACCTGAGGATAAATCTCCTGCTCCAACCACGGAGAACAGATCCTCCACGGTTTTCATATTGAACTTGGCAAGACCTTCCTTGAGTGCTGCCACCAGTTCATCCTTGCTCAGCTGCCAGCCCTGCTTGGCGACCTCTCGTGTCAGGATCTCCTCGCCCTGAGCAGCATTGACATCATGATCAATCTTCTTGAAATAGGCTGCCACCTTATTGCGGGCCTTGTTGGTCTTTAAAAAGCCATTTTCTGCATTCAGCCAGTCGCGTGACGGATTAGGATTCTTCTGGGTGATAATCTCCACCTGATCGCCGGTCTTAAGCTGATAGGTAAAAGGCACAATTCTTCCTTCCACCTTGGCACCGATGCAGCGATGCCCGATCATGGTATGTACGGCATAGGCAAAATCCAAAGGAGTGGAACCGGTAGGCAGATCTATAACCTCGCCCTGCGGAGTGAAGACATAGACTCTGTCTTCAAAGACCTGCTGTTTAAAATCATCAATCAGCGCGCCGGATTCAACCAGGTCATCACGCCACGAGAGCAGCTTGCGCAGCCAGGCAATCCGCTGTTCAACTCCGCTGCTCTGTCCAGCTCCTTCCTTATACTTCCAGTGAGCCGCCACGCCATTCTCGGCCTGATTATGCATACGCTCGGTGCGGATCTGAATCTCCACCACCTTATTGCCGTCTCCGTACACCACAGTATGAATAGACTGATAGCCATTTGGTTTAGGATTAGCGATATAGTCATCAAATTCCTTCTGGATCTGCTTCCATCTGGCGGTAACCACCCCTAACACCGCATAGCAGTCAGGGATTTTATCCACCATCACTCGGACGGCACGCACATCATAGAGCTCAGAAAAAGGCAGATGCTTGCGCTGCATCTTGCGCCAGATACTGTAGATATGCTTAGGTCTGCCATACACCTTGGCATGCTCAATGCCCTCCTTCTCAAGCAGCTCCTTAAGCTCTGCCACAAAGTTCTCAATATACTGTTCGCGCTCAATGCGCCGCTCACCCAGATCATGCGCAATTTCCATGTATTCATCATGGTGCAGAAACTTAAAGGCCAGATCTTCAAGCTCCCATTTGAGCTGACCGATGCCCAGACGGTTGGCCAGCGGTCCATAGATATTGGAAATCTCCTTGGCGATGGCTATCTTGGTGGTCTGATCCGCCTGTGAGGCAGCCCGAATAAAGGCTATCCTCTCGGCAAGCTTGATCACTACCGCCCGCACATCGTCCACCATGGCAAGGAGCATACGCCTGACCCGGTCAACCTGTGCTTCATTGGCCCGTCCGTTCTTGAGGCTCTGCAGAAAGCGAATCGCTTCCATATCTTTAACTTTACGCAGTAATTTAGCTAAAGGCAGCGAAAAGTTCTCTTCCACATCCTCAAATTTAAACGCTCCCTGTTCAAAGGCAGGATACAGAATGGCTACCTGCAGGGACGCCTCATCCATATTGAGAGTCACTAAAATTCCCACTATTTCAGAGGAGATTTTGGTAAATTCAGCAGGACTCGGTATCGCTGTATTCCCACTCTTGCGCTCAAAATGCAGCTTTTCAAGCTTGGCAACCGCAAAATCATAGGTTTCATGCAGTATGGCTGAAGTCTGAGGCGGCAGAGCAAGGCTCTCAATCCAGGATGTCAAATCAAAGCCCGCACTATGTGTTTGTCTAATTGCAACCATCTTTGTTCTTCTTATACATTGCGCATCTGCGCTTACTTATGCACCAGAACCTGAATTTTACCTTAAAATCTGAGAGTTTGCCATGATGCACAGCAAGCGTGACTGAGTGCCAAAATCCCAGACTAACCGCTTTATAAGGCTTACGCTTCACAAATCAGTGCAGCTGCAGCTTCGCACATTGCTCCCTGAAGGAGCTGCTAAGCTGTTTGACAAACAACTCCACCAGCGGTGTGAAAACCTGATACTTTTTCCAGATAAGATTGAGCGGAGTATACAGCTTTGGTTCAAGCGGTCTGTAGCAGAGTCCGTTCTCTGCACTGGTATTGACCAGACCCTTATAGGTAAGCAGCACGGCAACGCCCGCTTTGACAAAAAGAGTTCCGTTATAACAGAGATTTACGGTATCAAGTACGTTAAGCTCGTCGGTTTTGTCGCCGCTCCATTTAATGATTTCATCCGCAAGTCCCTGCGGCGAGACCATCAGGTTAAAGTGCCTGAGTTCATTAAAGCTCACCTTTTCAAGCCTGGCCAAAGGATGATCATCTCTCACCGCCACACCCCACTCATCGTCAGCCGGATAGCGCAGCTGATTGTATCGGCTTAAATCAGCCATACCGGAGATAATGACCAGATCTAGAAGTCCCTGCTCCAGTCGTCCGGTCAGCTGCTCAGTCATCCCACTGAGCAAATGACATCTGAAATGCGGATAGCGCGACCTAAAGCGCAGCAGTTCAGCTGCGAGTAAATCCATGTGGATGCTCTCCGGTACACCTATGGAGATCTCACCTCCGTCAAGTTCCTCTAGAGACTGAAACTCGGCGGTGGTCTTAGCCACCAGAGACACAATATCCTCGGCGCGCTTGCGCAACAGCATGCCTTCTTCAGTCAGACTGAGCAGGCGGCCCTGACGCACAAACAGCTTATGTCCAAGCTCACTCTCAAGCTCCTTGACCTGTTTAGACAAGGCTGACTGCGTCAGGTGCAGAGACTCAGAGGCACGCGTCATATTGCCTTCGCGCGCAATCTGCAAAAAGCTTTTCAAACAGTTTAATTCCATCCATGTCAGCTCCGGACAATCATTCCATTTTGGAATACTTAACTATGAAATATTACCATTTGTAATTATAGCAAAGCTCCACTATAGTTAAAACATCGGAGCTGGATATGACCAATATTTTTAATGAAATGCAGCTGTTCGATGAATCTCTTCAGGACTCCTTAGGCAGCAGAGCTGTCTGTGAAGAATGCCGCAACTATTTTAAAGCCCATGAATATGCAAAACTTACGGCTCTGCTTAAGCAGCAGCGGGAAAAGCAGCGCAGCAGACTGCATCAGGTACAGAACAGGCTGGATACCTTAGATTATCTCATCTACAGCCTCGAACATAATTATTTATAACTAAACCAAAGGAAATCACCTATGAACAGAAAAACTAAATTACTGTGTGCCATAGCAGCCGCCACTTTTGCCTTCAGCACCTTAGATTCTTCTTCTGCTGCTGAAACTCTAAGCACTAAGCTTGCAGCTCTTTCGCAGATGAAGCACGCCGTGCTCGCCGAGCTTACCGAGGATACCCGGGTCTTTAAGCTTGATAAGAGCATCCGTACTCTGCTCGTGCGTTTTGAGAACCGCTTTGGCTTTGAAGTGGCAGGACATCTCTATCTGCCTTTGGAGTTTAAGAGCACTGTAAAGTATCCTGCAGTGGTTATCACCGGACCATTTGGTGCGGTCAAGGAGCAGTCCTCAGGACTCTACGCTCAGGAACTGGCCAGGCGAGGCTTCGTCACCTTGGCTTTTGATCCTTCCACCACCGGAGAGTCAAGCGGAAAACGCCGCAACATGGGCTCGCCGGAGATTTTCACCGAAGATATCAGTGCCGCGGTGGACTTTATCAGCCACCTGACCTTTGTCAAAGCTCAGAGTATCGGTGCACTGGGGATCTGCGGTCTGTCCGGCATGGCTATCACCGCAGCGAGCAACGATCCGCGCATTAAAGCCGTAGTTACCTCAGCTATGTATGATATGTCAGAAAGTATCAGCGATCATTATAAGGGGGCCTATTATACGGATGAGCAAAGAGCTAAAGTCAAAGAGCATCTGGCACACATGAGAGATCAGGAGGCAGTCACAGGGCAGGCCATTCGTGGGGCTCATGAGCTTGGCGTAGATGCTCAGGGCAAGGTTCAGACCTTTGATACCATGTTCCCTGACACCCTCCCTCAGGGGGCGGATCCTGTAACCACCGAGTTCTACAATTATTACGTGGGCAGAGCCTATCATCCGCGCGCTATCAACTCCAACACCTCAGCCTGGGACAGCACCACTGCCTATGGTTTCTTCAACTTCAGACTGATGGATAATATCACTGAGCTAAGTCCCCGTCCTCTGCTGCTCATCACCGGCAGCAGGGCTCATTCAAAGTACTTCTCAGACGAGGTTTACGCCAAAGCAGCCTCTCCTAAGCAGCTCATTGTCGTAAAAGATGCCACCCATACCGATCTTTATGATCACATGGATAAAATTCCTTTCGACAGCATTGAAGACTTTTTCCACAAGAACCTTTAACTAAAAATTTACACCTGAAGCTCCATGCTTCAGGTTGTTTTATAAGCTTATTTAGGAGCAGAACATGCAAAATACGACAGCAGCCTTAAACTTTACCTTTTTCAATCCAACCAAACTTTTATTCGGTACCGGAGCTTTAGGCTCACTGCATCGTGAAAAGCTGCCCGGCAGAAAAGCGCTCCTGCTGCTCTCTTCCGGCAACTCTGTCCATACCAATGGCTCCTATGACCAGACGATAGCAGAACTTAAGCAGGCCCAGGTTGACTATGCAGAATTTGCCAAAATCATGGAAAATCCGCTGATGGAGGTAGTCGAGGAAGCTGGTGCCTTTGCCCGTAATCAAGGCTGTGACTTTATCGTAGCCTTAGGCGGCGGTGCAGTACTCGACAGTGCGGTAGCCGTAGCAGTGATGGCCACCAATCCCGGCAGGCTCTGGGACTATGTAATAGGTGGCAGCGGCAAAGCGCAGCCTATCAGACAGCAGCCTCTGCCGATAGTCACTATTGCCACCTCCTCTGGCACAGCTTCAGAGATGAATGAATGGGGAGTGATCTGCAACGAGCAGCAGCATGAGAAAATCGGTTTCGGCACTCCACTGTGCAAGCCGGTATTAGCGGTAGTCGATCCTAAGTACATGCTGACCGTGCCGCCTCGGTATACCGCTTTCCAAGGCTTCGATGCCTTCTTCCACAATGAGGAAGTGCTGATTTCCACCGGTCTTAACGTACTCTCTGAGGCTATATCTCTATCTGCTGTTGAAAACATTACCGCCTGGCTGCCGGTTGCAGTAAAAGACGGCCAGAACCTTGAGGCACGCGAACATGTAGCCTATGGTTCATCCATTGCGGCACTGAGCATGCAGCTGACCTCAACCACGGCACAGCACTCCATGGAACATGCAATGAGCGCCTATCACCGCAATCTGCCGCATGGTGCCGGACTTATCATGATCTCCACAGCCTTTGCTGAGTTCTTTATCAGAAAGCATGCCTGTGATGAGCGCTTTGTTAAACTTGCCAGAGCCATGGGAGCAGCTGGTGACGTTAAACCCGAAGACTTTTTGGTCAAGCTTGTGGAGCTGCAGGAGCAATGCGGTGTAGCTGAGCTTAAGATGAGTGACTATGGGATTGAAAAGGCAGAATGTGCAGTTCTCGCTAAGAACGCACGCTTAACCATGGGAGGACTCTATCCGGCCAATCCCTGCACGCTGACAGATGCAGATGTCACCGCTATCTTCGAGAGAGCCTATCGTTAAGCAGCAGGATCACGGTCTGCTCTACGCTCAGATCGTGATCTTAAGGGCTGAGCGGCCCAAGCTCAGCCCTCTTTAGCTTTTAAACTGCCTTACATATAAGAGACAGTCTCGCTTAAAGGCTTTCTGCGGCTGTGATTCGGCAGAGGACCTGCATCTTCTGCAGCATAGCCTAAATCCATCAGCATCAGGATCTCTTCATTGTCAGGAAGATTAAGAGCTGCAGCAAGCTTGTCCGGATCAAAGAAGTTGACCCAGCAGCTATCCACCCCCATGTTTGCCGCCGCAAGGATCAGGTGCGTGGCAACGATGGAGGCATCTTCAATGCCTGAATCTCTTTTCTCTCCAGGATAGGTAAAGACATTATGCTTGTCATAGGCAACCACCAGCACAGTAGGTGCACCATAACGGCATGGCGAAATACTGTCTATTTTGGCTAGAGCCTCCTCTGACTGCAGCACATATATATGCTGTTCCTGCAGATTCTTAGCGGTAGGAGCAAGCCGCCCCGCATTCAGAATCGCCTGCAGTTTTTCTGATTCAAGTTGTCTGTCGCTATACTTTTTGCAAGAATATCTGTTGGTAATTACATCGGTAAATTCCATATAATAATCCTTTGTTATTTATTACATTTGATAAATTATATACCACATTCTGAGTGCGGATGCAGACCAGCTGGGGTTTATTTTTAGCTTTTAAAGCTCAGACT
>JAILLS010000100.1 GCA_024693025.1 Succinivibrio sp.
TGTTCCTGAAGCTCGGTGCTCATCGGAGGATAGACGTTCTTGTCCTGTCCGGTAACCTTATGTCCTGCCTGTTTGGCAATGAGGGCAATACCGCCCATAAAAGTGCCACAGATGCCTAATATATGAATATGCATGGTTTAATCCTGTTTTTCTCCACAGCGTAAATAGGGTTCAAAGGCTTTGGTATAGCGCGCCTGAGGTTTTCCATCAACTAGCTCTATAGTATAAATCGCTACATCATGTTTCTCACCCCATTTAAGCGCTTTATCGGCACCGAAGATTAACAGTCCGGTATCAATAGCATCAGTGGTAAAGGTATTGCGGGCAATCACTGTAACTGAAAGAGTTTTATGGTCGATAGGATAGCCTGTTTTAGGATCGATGGCGTGAGAATAGATTTTTCCGGTTTTTTCATCCTTAAAATAATTGCGGTAGGATCCGGCTGTGGACATGCCCTGATCTAGAGGACAGACAGGGGCAAAGACCTTATGTTCAGGGGTGGTCGGATCTTCAATGCCAATTTTCCATAATTTGCCTTGCGGATTTAAACCGCGGGAGCGATTCGCCCCAGCGACAGCTACCAGATAATTGTGGATCCCCAGCTTTTCAAGCTCAAGTGCCACCGCATCGGCTCCGATACCTTCTCCTACTGTGGATAAATCCAGCTGTACAGCCGTATCGCGCTTTGAAAGCAGCGGTCCGTTGGCGGTGTGCCTGATCTCAAATTTGTCAAGACCAATGTGCAGCTTAGCGTTTTCAATCTCCCAGGTACTTGGAGTCTTATTTGACGTATTTTCCTTGCCAAAGCCCCATAGATTCACAAGCGGTCCAACGGTGA
Source organism: Succinivibrio sp. (assembly GCA_024693025.1). Taxonomy (GTDB): domain Bacteria; phylum Pseudomonadota; class Gammaproteobacteria; order Enterobacterales; family Succinivibrionaceae; genus Succinivibrio. Next base: position 839 of record JAILLS010000100.1, read on the forward strand.
TGTCAATGACATCTTCAACCCTATGGGCCTGATGAACAGTTTCTTCAATGATGTCTGACAGGAGCGTACTGATAGGGTAGGGGTTGGTATTATTGAGAGCATTGAATTTGTAGAGTTCTGCATTTGGGTCAAAGGTAGATATGGCAGCACTGATCCGGTCAAACTCCTTTTCCGCAAGATTCCTTAAGGCCTCTTCTCCACCAGGGAAACCGCCTGGCACCGTGATGGAATAAAAGGTGCCCATGGTTTTGCCATTGACCCTGGTTACCACTTCAAAAGGCTTGGCCTGGCGATGATCCTGAGCAGAACGGGCTAAGGCAGCCTCATTGCGCAGCTGCATCTGTTCAGCACTCTGAGCTGCTACTTGCTGCTCGCCACATCCGCTGATCAGTCCAGCGACTAAAACACTTATGGTAAGAGCAAGACTTTTCGAAATATAATGTAATTTAAGCTTTTTCATGACTTTCTCTATACAAACAACCCACAGCAGTGTAAGCTTGCTGCCCTCTTTTAAACTTTTCTATTTTAGTCCAAATTTAAAAAAAAATAATAGAGATATTTCAATTTTTTAGCCTAAAAAATAAGCTTAGGATGTTGTTTTTTAGAGAGGTTACGAATGCAGATCTCTGTATTTTAGGGGGAATTTTTCTCAGTTTAGCCCCTAAATGGCAAGTTTTAGCCTAAAATGATATAAGTGCTACACAAATGAGGTTTGCTATGCTGGTTTATTTAGTATCTTTTGTTTTTTTCCTGCTTTTTGTCGGGGCTTTATCCTTAAGCCTGATTCTGAAGAAAAGACCGCTTAAGTCTGAGGATGAAGCAACGCAGGCTATTCTTGAAGGCATGACCTGTGCTTCCTGTCATGGTGCCTGCAGTTTTGCAGGAGGCAGTGAGGATCATTCCTCAGAAAAATGTAAAGCAGAAAAACTCTTTATTCCAAGCAAAAAGGTCTAAATGCTGTCAGCTTAGATGTTATCAAGAAGATTTAGCTTGTGAATCAGGAGAGACTCTTGCACCAGGATGTTGTACCACCCTCTAAATCAGTATGCTCAGGTAGTGAAGGATTAAGTGACCCTGAGGCTTTGAAACTATGTCAGAAGTTTGCAGATAAAATTACAGAGAATAACATACGTATTCTTTTCTTGCTTGATAATCTGCCAACCCAGAACCTGAGCGGTCTTGAAATTGCGTCATTCAGACGGGCAAATCTTCTTAATGAATATTGTGGGGTGGAGCCCTGGTTTGTATTCAATTACTATCAGGCATCCTTAGCTGAAGATATTCAGCAGGAGCCAAATTTAAGCAGCTTATCGGCAGTTCATTTTGTTAATTTATATGACTTTGTGCAGGACATCGACCGGGGTAGCATGTCTAGGCGCAAAGTTGAACTTGCTCTGCAGCCTGAATGGAAGGTGGTTAAGCTTAAGGAAGGCGGAGATTACGTTGTATTACTAGACAGTAATGGCTATCAGATGCTGTATGTGCACCGCAAAGACGAAGATAGTTTAGATTATGTTAATTACATTAAGAATGATCATATAGTGCGGCGTGATACCTATGATCCGTTAGGATTTCTCTCGCGTACTGAATTATTTAATCCTGAAAATAATTTCCCACATACTGCTTTGTTCTTTCGCCCTGATAGGACCATAGCTCTGATAGAGACTTACAGGACAAGACAAACTAATAATCTAGTTGCACTTCCAGATTCAATTCATCTTCTTGATCAACAAGGCTTTACCCTGCAGTGCTTCTGCAAGCGTGATGAGTTTATAGCCTGGGCGATGCTGCAGCTTTTAGCTGATAAAAAGACTACTTATATCTGTGTGGCAGATCAGACTAAGGATTATCAGCGTTTTTTTGAAACCATAAAACATAGTTCAGAAGAGCATGCCAATCTTCGTATTCTGCCTGTTATCCATAATTGTCATACGCTCGATCCCTTAGATGTGATGAATAGTGCGTTAGGGGATAATTATGCATTTTTAGCAGATGAAAAGCAGAGAGTGGATAGCGTGGTAACTCTGACCACTTTGCAGCTTGAAGATATTCTTAAACGCTATAATAAGCGCTCTTATACGCTTACGGCTATACCACATGCCCTTCCTTATTCCCCCACTGGGATAAAAGATGACTCAGAAGTCAAATCAGAATTACCTGCTCATTCGCTGATCCTGATAGGTCGCTTTGTACAGCAGAAGAACCAGCTTGGGGCCCTTGATTTAATTGTAAAGGTCAGAGCACGTGTTCCAGATGCAACTCTGCATTTCTATGGCTCAGGAGGGGATGAGGCTCTGATAGCTGAGGAAGTGAAAAAACGTAATTTGACAGAGGTAGTGTTTTTCCATGGCTTTAAGTTTAGCTTAAAACCAGTGTATCTCAGTGCTGCTCTCACCCTGTCTTTATCTCACTTTGAAGGGTTTCCATTAACAATTTTAGAATCCTTAGCTTTAGGTTGTCCTGTAGTTGCCTTTGACTGCCGTTATGGTCCAGCAGAGCAGATAATTGATGGCGAGAATGGATACCTGCTGCCTTATGGAGATCTTGATGGAGCGGCAGCTTGTTGCGTTAAGCTTCTTGCCGATGATGCGCTGAGGTCCAGGTTTGGACAAAAGGCACGGGAGAGCGTTCAGAGATTTTCTCCGCAACACATTGCAGCATTATGGGCAAAGCTTATGACTGAGCTGCTTGAAAAGTAGTTAATCTTTGTAAGATTTGCTTAATTGGCGATGGTTAAGACAGAAATGCGGGAACATTATACGGATGCTCCCGCATTATATATAGTAAATTTCAGCTTTTTAAGCTTTGCTCTTAAGCTTGGTTAGAAGATAAGGCAGCGCCTCTTCAAGCCTGATGTTCTCTTTTACTCCATCCTTGCGCAGCTTGTATTCAACTGTACCTTCCTTGAGTCCACGATCTCCTATAGTAATGAGATGAGGTATGCCTATGAGCTCCATATCTGCAAACATCACACCCGGTCTTTCATCCCGATCATCATAGAGCACTTCAACCCCATTTTGCTTTAGCTGCTCATAAAGGTTCTCGCAGGCATCCTTGACTGCTGCTGAAGATGAAGAGCGGATCCCGATGATGGCAACCTGGAAAGGAGCCAGACTCTGCGGCCAGATGATCCCTTTATCATCATGATGCTGTTCAATTACTGCAGCAATTGCCCGGGTTACCCCAATGCCATAGCAGCCCATTTCAAGTGCGATACTCTTTCCATGTTCATCGGCAACGGTAGCCTGCATTGCTTCAGAGTATTTTTTGCCAAGCATGAATACCTGACCTACTTCAATACCGCGACGCAGGTGTAAAGTTCCTTTTCCATCCGGGCTGGGATCTCCGTCTTCGACATTGCGCAGATCGGCTACTTCGTAATTTGGAACATCGCGATCCCAGTTGACGTTGATTAGGTGGTAACCATCCTGATTGGCTCCGCAGGCAAAGTTTGCCATCTTGTCTGCAGTTCTGTCGATGATGATGCGGCCTTTAAAGCCTACCGGTCCTAAGGAGCCCGGATGAGCTCCTACAAACTCTTTAATTTCATCTTCGGTTGCAAATTCAAGCGGAGCTGAAAGTCCTTTTAACTTGCCGGCCTTAACTTCGTTCAATTCCTGATTGCCGCACAAACAGAGCATGACAAGCTCATATTTACCTTCTGCATCAGGGGCTCCACGCACCACAAGGCTTTTAAGTACCTGTTTGCTCTCAAGCTGTAGCTTTGCTGCTGCTTCATCCACGGTGTGACAATGAGGAGTAGGCTCCTGAGAATAGGTAGCACCAGATAGACCTCTGGTAAGATTAGGCTCAAGAGCTTCAGCCATTTCAATATTAGCGGCATAATCAGAGCCATCAGACCAGGCGATGATATCTTCACCGGCATCGGCTAGGGCCTGGAATTCATGAGAGTGGTTGCCGCCAATTGCTCCGGTATCGGCTTCAACAGGTCTGAAGTTTAAGCCCATGCGGGTAAATACCCTGCTATATGCTCCATACATGTCAGCATAGGTTTTCTCAAGAGATTCATGATTGAGGTGGAAAGAGTAGGCATCTTTCATCAAAAATTCGCGTCCGCGCATCACCCCAAAACGAGGTCTTACCTCATCACGGAATTTGTTTTGGATCTGATAAAAGCACAGCGGTAATTGTCTTGGCGATTTGATTTCACGGCGGGCAAGATCGGTGATTACCTCTTCATGGGTCGGTCCTAAGGCAAATTCATTTTCCTTGCGGTCTTTAAAGCGGCACAGCTCAGGACCATATTTAGTGTAACGTCCGGACTCCTGCCATAGAGAAGCTGGCTGAACCAAAGGCATAGCAATTTCTAGTGCACCAATCCCATTCATCTCTTCTCTGACTATTTGGATGGCTTTAGCCAGTACTTTCATGCCGGTTGGCAGCCACTCGTAAATGCCTGAGGCAACCTGGCGAATGAGACCAGCACGAATCATTAAACGATGGCTGTCTACAGCAGCCTCGACCGGATTTTCCTTGACGGTAGCAAGTAAATATTGTGAAGTACGCATAATATATCCATAAAAAAATTTGCGTATATTATAAATTAAATGGAGGGCATAAAAACAACAAACCCCACTTTTGCAAGTGAGGTTTCAGGGAAATCCCAACCCCAGATTAGCAGGAGGTTGGGGTCAGGATTTATAGGATTAGCCGAGCAGAGACAGAGCAATCTGCGGACGGCTGTTAGCCTGAGTGAGCATTGAGGTTGCAGCCTGCTGAATAATGCTCTGCTGTGACAGATTCGAAGACTCTTCAGCAAAGTCGGTATCACGGATTCTCGATCTGGCATCAGACAGGTTCATGGACACATTGGCCGGATTGTTGGTGGGAGATTCCAGACGATGCTGAACAGAACCTAAGTCAGCGCACTTGTTGTCTACATACATGAGCATTTCATCAACAGCCTTAATCGCATCTTCAGCTTTGGTCTGAGTAGTAACATTCAGAGCCTTGTATGCACCAACATCATCCTGAGCAAAGGTTATGGTGGTGGTCTGACTGCCAGATGTTACAGTGGCTGTAGAGCTTCCGGTTGCGGATACATCAACGAAGGTGCCGCATGAAGTTCCAGAGCTGCCTCTGGCAGCAGCCTGCAGCTGAGACATGCCGAAACCGGAGCTTAAGCTTAAGGAAATCGTATCGCTCTTGTTGGCACCGACATGGAAGGTTAAGGTACCAAGCTTGCTCTGACTACCCTGAGCTAAGATACTTCCTCTAGGGTTAGTGTTGTTAGTAGCAGCACCTGAAGTACCATTTAAGATAGTCTTGCCGCCGAAAGTGGTTTCGCAGGCAATACGGGTAATTTCAGCACATAACTGAGTGACTTCCTTCTGGATGGAGGCACGGTCTTCAGCGGTGTTGGAGCCGTTGGCAGACTGTACAGCC
>JAILLS010000027.1 GCA_024693025.1 Succinivibrio sp.
TTTTTTTTGTCTTTCTCTCTGCATGCTAAGCCTCTGCTAAACTTCTCGCTATATATTTAACTGAAGATTTGTTAGAATTTCACAGTTTTTAAGGTTAATTTATGGCACATGTTTTGGGCTCAGGCACACTATGCAGAAATATACTCTCAGGACAGTCTCTCAGTTAAAAGACCAGATAAAAATGCTGGCTTTGGATTTAGACGGGACGCTGCTTAATTCAGAGCGGGAAATCAGTTCCCGCAACCGTGAGGCCATCAAACGGGCCTATGATCAGGGGCTGTATGTGACCATTACCACCGGCAGGCATCCTAAAAGCGTGCTGCGCTATGCCGCAGAATTAGGCGTGACAGAGGGCAGCTTTGCGGTGATCTTCAACGGCTCAGGTGTCATCAGTCTTGACAGCTATGCCAGGCAGCCTGTAGATCAGGGCTTTGAGCTTATCCACTATGAGAGCTGTTCTGGCAGTGAGGCAGCTGAAATATACAGGCTGGGCAAGCCCTATGGCCTGAGCATGCATGCCTACTGTGTGGAGCTGGGACTTTTGGTTCAGGATGTCAATGCGCATTCATACAAGGAAATCTCGCACAATCAGGTCGGCTACACTGAGGTGGATTTTGCCACCCTTAATGACAGCGTGCATTTATTCAAGCTGCTCAGCACCGGTGAAAGCGATCAGATTGATGCCTTTCGGGCTTCTCTTCCTGAGACTCTAAGTCAGCGCTTTGCCATCATGCGTTCCAATCCTGATTTTTTAGAGTTCATTCCGCATAAAAGCTCAAAAGGCACGGCACTCAAAGCACTCTGTGAACATTTGAGCCTGCCCTTGAGCGCAGTGATGGCCTTTGGAGATGCGGAAAATGATCTTGAAATGCTTAAGCTTGCCGGCTGCGGGGTGGCGATGCGCAATGCTCTGCAGGAGGAGATTCTTGAGAGTGCGGATCTTATCACCGACAGCAATGATGAAGATGGAGTGGCAGTCTGCGTAGAGCAGCTGCTTTAAAGGAGAATCAGATGTTTAAAATCGCTTTATATGGCGGCAAGGAGAAGCTCACGGATGAGCAGCGTTCTGCCCTGCATGGGCAGGAGAGTCTGCCGCTGAAGGTTTCGATTCGGCAGTTTTTTAAAATTTTAGTGCCTTACTGGAAAAGTCCTGACAGTAAATTTGCCTGGTTTCTGCTGTTTTTAATTGTGGCCCTGACTGCCGGCGCCATCTGGCTTGCCACGGCGATTAACTCCTGGTACAAGCGCTTTTGGGATACCATTCAGAACTATGATCTCGAAGGCTTTAAGTATGAGCTGATGATCTTTGCGCTGCTTGCGACCATTCATGTGGTGGTGTCAGTGTATAACGCTTATCTGCGCTCATGTCTTGCCATCCGCTGGCGTCGCTGGATTACCGGCAAGGTCATGAACGAGTGGCTTGAGGATAATTCCTATTACAAGCTGCAGCTTTCAGACCGCAAGACGGAAAACCCTGATCAGCGTATTCAGGAGGATCTGAACAGCTTTGTGTCAAGCACCATCTCGCTGCTGCTGGGCACTGCCTCGGATCTGGCGACCTTAGCAACCTTCAGTGTGGTGCTCTGGGATCTTTCCCATTCCGTGACCCTGACGATTTCAGGCTATACCTTTACCCTGCCTGACGGGTATATGCTGTATCTGGCTCTGGCCTATGCCATCGTGGGTACTCTTCTGACCTTCATCATCGGTAAACCATTGGTCAAGCTCAATTTCAGACAGCAGCGCTTTGAAGCAGATTTCCGTTTCTCGCTGATCAGGATCCGCGAGAATGCTGAATCCATTGCCCTGTATCAGGGTGAAGCGCAGGAGAATCTGACCCTAAGACAGCGCTTTGATAGTGTGGTACACAACTTTGTACGCCTCATCAAATACGAAAAAAGACTGGGCTTCTTTACCTTAGGCTATGCACAGCTGGCGGTGATTTTCCCGATTCTGATAGCCGCTCCGATGTATTTTGCCAAGATTATTACCATGGGCAGCATCATGCAGATCTCCTCGGCTTTCGGGCGCGTACAGGACAGTCTGTCCACGGTGATTTCAAACTTCTCCTCATGGGCCGCCTTCAAGGCAGTCATCGACCGTCTGGCGCTGTACTTTGACAGCATGGATCAGAGCCTCTCCGTGCATGGCATTGCCGCACAGCGTGAAGGCAGCAAGCTTGAGACTCTAGATCTGACCGTGAGAATGCCTAATGGCACGGCCTTAGCCGAGGAACTTAAATTCAGTCTGCAAAGAGGTGAGCGCCTCCTGGTGCGCGGTCATTCAGGCTGCGGCAAGTCAACCCTGGTTAAAACCATTGCGGGGATCTGGCCTTATGCAGAGGGACAGGTGGTGCTGCCTGAGCAGGGCAGGGCGCTCTTTTTAAGTCAGAAGCCGTATCTGCCGCAGGGTACCTTAAGACAGACCGCCTGCTATCCTGATGAGCCGATCTTTGACGGACGGGTGGAGGAATATTTCACGGCGCTGCATCTTGAGCATCTGATTGAGCATCTTGATGAGCAGAATCTGTGGGATCATATGCTCTCTCTAGGTGAGCAGCAGCGTGTGGCTATGGTCAGAGCTCTGCTGCTCAGGCCGCAGCTGCTCTTTTTGGATGAGGCAAGCTCAGCTTTGGATGAAGCCTTAGAACAGAGCTGTTATGAGCTTCTGATCAGGACTCTGCCGGAGAGCATCATGGTGAGCGTCGGACATCGCTCCACCTTAAAAGCCTTCCATACTAGATTCTTAGACTGCGAATCGGGAGCGCAGTGGCTGGTAAGCTAGGCTTAGCGCTCTGACTAGGCAGGATCCTTGGTCAGAGCGCACTCCTTGATCTTAAACACAAAAGTCAAAGTTACCTGCCATTTTTTTTGATCATTATCATAATTTTTGCGCAAACGCTCTGCAAAAAATGCCCAGCCTCACGTTTTTGTCTACCCAACGGCTCGTTTGAGCCGATTTTATTTTAAGTTATGACCAGATTTGAGCAAACGTTATTTCAAATCAGACTTAACAAACAGGACTACAAAAAGGAGTAGGTATGAAATTAGTTAAGACTTTAGTGGCAGCCAGTATCGCAGCTGTATTAGCAGCATCTGTTTCCACAGCTATGGCAAAGGACCTGACCATTGGTTTCTCCCAGATTGGTGCTGAATCCGAATGGCGTACCGCCAATACCAATGATGTTAAGGCCGCAGCACAGCGCCATAACATTAATCTGAAATTCTCCGATGCTCAGCAGAAGCAGGAAAATCAGATCAAGGCAATCCGTACTTTCATTGCTCAGAAAGTCGACTTAATCGGTTTTGTGCCGATCGTTGCCACCGGCTGGGATAACATTCTGCGTGAGGCAAAGCGCGCCAAGATCCCTGTACTCATCATGGATCGTGACCTGTCTGTATCTGATGATTCTCTCTATGTAGCCAAGATTGGTACTGATTCCTATACTGAAGGCAAAAAGGTCTTCAACTGGCTGGATAACTATGTTGAAAAGAACAATCTGAAACCACGTGATGGCGGCGATAAGCTCAATATCGTGATCTTAGAGGGTACTGTAGGCTCCTCAGCCGCAACCGGCCGTGCCCATGGCTTTGATGATGCTCTCAAGGCTTCAGAGCACAAGGACAGATACAATATCCTAGCTTCCCAGACCGGTGATTTCACCCGTCAGAAAGGTCAGGAAGTGATGGAGTCCTTCATCAAGTCCTATCGCGACAAGATTGATATTCTGTTTGCTCACAACGATGACATGGCCTTAGGTGCTATTCAGTCTATCGAGGCTGCCGGTCTGAAACCTGCCAAGGACATCGTGATTGTGTCAGTTGACGGTGTAAAGGGCATCTTCCAGGCTATGATCGACGGCAAGGCCAATGCTACCGTAGAGTGCAACCCTCTGCAGGGTGAACTGTTCTTTGAGACTGCCAAGAAGATCTTAAAGGGCGAGAAGGTACCTAAGAGTGTATTCGTGGAAGAAGGCGTGTTTACTTCAGACAAGGCTGCTGAGGTCTTCCCAACCCGTAAATACTAATAAAGATATACTGCAAGATGACCAAGACCTCCTTGGTCATCTTTTTTAGTATCTCCTTTTCTCTACCTTATGTGTCAAGTCAGGCTTTGATGCTGGAGCAAACAATATGGAACAAGCAGCCAAAGACACATACCTCCTCACAATGCGACATATTGATATGTTCTTTCCGGGGGTTAAAGCTCTAAAAGATGTGTCTTTTAATTTAAAAAAAGGCGAAATACATTCGCTGATGGGGGAGAATGGCGCGGGTAAGTCAACCTTGGTTAAAGTTTTAACCGGTGTGTATCAGAAGACACGCGGTGAAATCGAATTTGATGGACAGGTAATTGCCCCTAAAACTCCTCTTGAAAGTCAGAAACTGGGAATTTCTACAGTTTATCAGGAAGTAAACCTCTGCCAGAACCTTTCGGTGGCAGAAAATATCTACATCGGGCGTGAGCCTAAGACTGCATGGGGTGGCATTGACTGGGCGACCATGAGTGAGCGGGCGGCAAAACTGCTCAATGAAAAGCTCGGTCTATCCCTGGATGTCAATAAAACCCTGGGCTTCTATCCTGTTGCCATGCAGCAGATGATTGCCATTGCACGTGCCATTGATACGCAGTGTAAGGTGCTCATCCTCGATGAACCGACCTCATCTCTCTCTGATCATGAGACCGCCCGTCTCTTTGAGATTATGCGCTCTCTCAAGGAGCAGGGGATTTCCATTATCTTTATTTCTCACTTCCTAGAGCAGATCTATACCATCTGCGACCGCATCACCATCCTGCGCGATGGTACCTATGTGGGTGAGTATGAGGTAAAAAATCTCAAGCGTATTGATCTCATCTCCAAGATGATGGGTAAGGAGATCTCAGAAGGCGAAATCGAGAGCAATCTTGACAAGGCGACCGCCAGTTCTGACGTTCTCGTTGAAACCAGTAAGGTCACCGTGCCGGGCAAGGTCAAAGATCTGTCCATGCAGATTAACAAGGGCGAGGTCATCGGTCTTGCCGGTCTGCTCGGCTCAGGCCGTACGGAAATTGCAGAAACGCTGTTTGGCGTGCTGCAGAAATCTGAAGGCAGCATCAAGATCGACGGCACCGAGATCAGCATCAAGAACCCGATGTCCATGATGCTCAATAAGATCGCTTTCTGTCCTGAGGACCGTAAGCTTGCAGGCATTATCGGGGATCTGAGCGTACGTGAAAATATCATCCTGGCCATGCAGGCCAAGGATGGCATGTTCAGGCATATGCCCAGAGCCAAGCAGAATGAGCTGGCTGACTACTACATCAAGCTGCTGCGTATCAAGGTCTCGGATCGCGAGCAGAAGATCTCCACCCTTTCAGGCGGCAATCAGCAGAAGGTGATTATCGCCCGCTGGCTGGCCACAGAACCTAACCTGCTGATCCTCGATGAACCGACCCGCGGTATCGATGTGGGCACCAAGTCTGAAATCGAACAGCTGGCGGTGAGCCTGGCTAAAGAGAAGAACATGTCAGTGGTCTTTATCTCAGGCGAGCTTGGCGAGGAAGTCAGAACCTGTTCACGCGTGATGGTGATCCGCGATCATGAAAAGGTAACGGAGCTCAATGGAGATGAAATCTCCACTGCGCATATCATGCAGGCAATTGCAGGGGACTATCATGGACATGCTTAAAAAACTTTCGCACAGTTCGCTTGCACTGCCACTGGCGGCTCTGGCACTGTTGCTGCTCTTCAATGCTCTTTTCGTAGATGACTTCTTCAAAATCGAGGTCATGGAAAACGGCAATCTCTACGGACGGCCTATCGATATTCTGTATCGGGCCAGCTCTCTGATTATCCTCGCCCTGGGCATGACATTTGTGATTGCCACAGGCGGTGTGGATATTTCGGTCGGTGCAGTCTGCGCTATCTCGGCAGCCTCCTGCTGCGTGATGCTAGGCGGCGATATTTCAGGTATTCCTGAGCATCCTTTTGTGCTGGCTATACTCTGCGGTATCGGTGCCGGTGTGCTGGCGGGGATCTGGAACGGTACACTGGTGGCCAAGTTTAAGATTCAGGCCATGGTGGCCACTCTGATCCTGCTTACTGCAGGGCGCGGTATTGCGCAGCTGCTGACGGACGGTCAGATTATTACGGTCTACTATAAGCCATTTAGCTATATCGGCGGTAATATTCCCGGCATCCCGCTGCCTACCGCTCTGCTCATTGCCTTATGCATGGTGAGCCTTGTGATCTGGCTTGACCGCAAGACCTCCCTGGGGCTGATGATTCAGTCCGTGGGCATTAATCAGACCGCGTCCAAATATGCAGGCATTAACGTGACTCTGGTACTGTTCTGCGTCTATATCTTCTCCGGGTTCTGTGCTGGTACGGCTGGTCTTATCGAAGGTTCCTTCATTCGGGCTGCGGATGCCAACAACTGCGGTCTGAACATGGAGATGGATGCCATTCTGGCCGTTACCTTAGGCGGTACGCTGATGATCGGCGGTAAGTACTACATCGGCGGAACTATTATTGGTGCCATCACCATTCAGACGCTGACTACCACCATGTATGCCGTGGGTGTCTCCTCAGATCGTCTGCCGGCGGTGAAAGCCGTGGTGATTCTGCTCATCATTGTGATTCAGTCTGAGAAGTTTAAGCAGATGTATCGTAACTATCGCTTAAAGCAGGGCTCCAGTGCGGCTAAGGAGGCAGAACATGCGTAATTTCATCAGCAATCTGGTAGCCTCCAGGTTCTTTCAGTTCTATGTGACTTTAGTGCTGTTTGTCATCCTCTTTGGCCTGGGCTCAGTGATGTTCGAGGGCTTTTTCAGCCCGCAGGTTTTCTTAAACCTGTTCATCGATAACGCTCCGCTGATTATTGTGACGGTGGGCATCACCTTTACCATTCTCTCCGGCTTTGGCGGTATTGACCTGTCGGTCGGCGCCGTGGTGGCTTTAACCTGTATGTCGCTGGCCTATCTGATGCGGGATACCTCTCTGCATCCGGTGGTCTGCATGCTGCTGGTGCTGCTGATCGGTCTTGCCGTAGGCACGCTCAATGGCTTTCTGATCACCTTCTTCAGGCTGCAGCCGTTCATTGTGACCTTAGGTACCATGTTCCTCTGCCGCGGTCTGACTGCCATGATCTCGAGGGACAGTGTGCCGATCGATAACGCTTTTTACGGAGATCTGGCCTTCTGGTCGCTGCCGATTGGAGACTGCTTCCTGTCCTTAGGCGCCCTAGTGGCCATCACGGTGGTGATTGTCGCCTCTATTGTCCTGAAGTACACGGCCTTTGGCCGCGGAGTCTATGCCGTCGGCGGCAATGAGCAGTCGGCCCGTCTGATGGGACTTAAGGCGGATGGCATTCGCTGGGGAGCCTATATTATTTCAGGCTTCTGTTCGGCCCTAGGCGGCATTACCTATTCCTGGATTATGCTGTCAGGCTATACTCAGCATGGTCTCGGTATGGAAATGGATGCGATTGCCTCCTCGGTGATCGGCGGCACGCAGCTGCTCGGCGGTGTGGCCTTTATCCCAGGCACACTGTTAGGTGTGATGATTCAGGGTACCATTCTGACCATTATCTCCTTCCAGGGCACGCTGTCAGCCTGGTGGACCAAGATTGTGGTCGGTATTCTCCTGTGTATGTTCATCGTGCTGCAGGCTATGGTGAATGAGCATAAGAACAAGCTCATGAACCTCAAGGCTGAAAGCACTAAATCAAAACCTAAGGCTAAGGCCTAGGCTCTCATCCCCCTGTGTTCTGCAGGGGGATTTTTTTCTGACTGTCTCATTCAGTGCACTACTGCAGCTAAGACTGTGGATTAAGTCGCTATCTCAAACTTCTCGATAATTAAGGCTTCACGTCAGCACTCAGCATCTCTCTTACATCCTATGGTATGTGTCCTCAAGCCTGAGAATAAGCCTGAGCTGTTTATGGAAAATTTGGTCACAGCATGTCTGTGACAGAGCTCAGAAGTTGAGTTTGCAGGCTTAAGCTCAGCCTATTTAGGCAGAGTTACAGGTCCTGAATCAGCAGGTGTAGAGTGGTGAGAACTGCTTGACCGTTTGCTTGATTTCTGCGCAAAAATAGCAGCTTTAAATGTAGAAACCCCAGTAGGTTTGTTCAACTTACTGGGGCCGCTACACAAAGCAGGTTTTTCAGACTTAATCGATATGATTTTCCTTGAGCAGCTTAGCGAGAGTGCCATCCTGCATCCAGTTAATCAGCAGATCGTCAATGTAGGGAATAAGTCCGCGGTCTTTCTTGCAGGCAATGGCATATTCCTGCGGAGAGAACTTGGCGTCGAGAAAACGCATATTCTCATTATTGTAGAAGGAGATTATGGAGTGATCGCCGCAGAAAGCCTGTACCTTTTTATCAGACAGAGCCGCGGCTGCCGAAGGATAATCAGAGAACTGCTTAAAATGAATGTGTTTGTCCCAGGAGTTTGGATCAAACTTCTTAGGATTAAAATCCTTAGCTTCAATCACGTTTTCATCGATCAGAGCGTTGATGAGAGAGACCGGCGAGGTGGTACCGAGACAGACTGAAATAGTGTTGCCGTCAAGATCCTTTAAAGAGTGAATCGGTGAATCCTTGTTGACCAGGATGCTGACGTTATCCACATAATAGGGAGTGCTGAAATCCACCAGTTTTTTGCGCTCCGGGGTAACTGAGAAGGTAGCGATTACCAGATCAATATCCTCTGAATTGAGCATATCAATCCGGTTGGCCGCGGTTACCGGGACAAACTCCACCTTGGTACCCAGCTTGTCTGCAATAAGTTTGCCTAAAGTATTTTCCATACCCTTGTACTTGAGGGTGACATGGTCTAGAAAGGAAAAGCCGACCACGGAGGTTTTCACTCCGATGCGCAGTACGCCTCTATCCACAATGTCATCAAATTCAAGAGGAGGCAGGTTATCTGCCTGAGTCTCAGCCGCCATGCCGGACTGGGAGCCAAACAGCCACAGGGATGAGCATAGCGTAACAATGGTTAACAGTTTAAACAGCCGCATATCATCACTACCTTAGTTAAATTTTAAGCAAAAAACACCAGCCGGAAATCATATCTGATCTCTAGCTAGTCTTTGAAAGATAACATAAACATTCTAACAACTTTTGGCATCTGAAAATGGGACAGCGGGCTAAGAATGACAGATCCGTAAAAATTCTGCGTTGCAACGCACGTTTTTAGAATGGAAAAGTAGAGCAAATGATTGCTTTACCCTAAGATAAGTCTCAGTGTGGATCCGTTAAGATCTGCCGAGACAACGAAAGGCAAATGATTTTTATTGTTTAAGGAGTTACCTGATATGAAAAAGGCTGTTCTCGCCGCTATGGCTGCTGCAACTTTAATGTTTTCAGTAGGTCAGGCTCAGGCTGATGATTTCCCGACTCATGCTATCACCATGATCTGTTCATGGGGTGCTGGCGGCGGTTCTGACGCTCAGCTGCGCTTTGTTGCTGGTTTAATGGAGAAAGAATTAGGTCAGCCGATTAAAGTTGAAAACCGTACTGGTGGCGGTGGTGCTGTGGGCTGGTCTGCTCTGGCACGTGCTAAGCCTGACGGGTACACCATCGGTCAGTTAACCGCAGAGCTGGCTATGGATCACTGGATTACTCCAGCTGTAACCGTATCCTATAAGGATTTCGATGCTTTAGCCCTGATGAATGAAGATGCTGCTACTGTGACTATCAGTGCTACTGCTCCTTACAAGACCTATGAGGAATTTGTCCAGTATCTGAAGGATAATCCTGGCAAGGTGCGCGGCGGTGCTACCTCTGTGGGCGGTATCTGGCACGTGGCTATGGGCAAATGGTTAGACAGCATCGGTTTACCTGTCAACGCAATTACCTATATTCCTACCTCAGGTTCTGCTGAAGCCTATAAGGAAATGGCCGCTGGCGGTATTGACGCCTGCTTCACTTCTGTGGCAGAATCCGCAACCATGTACAAAACTGGCAAAGCTGTAGGTTTAGCAGTCATGTCAGACAAGCGCGATCCTAAGTTCCCAGACATTCCTACCATGGCTGAGCGCGGCACCGACATTCAGGTTGGTACCTGGCGTGGTATCGGTCTGCCTAAGGGAGTTCCAGCTGAGCGCAGAGCTAAGCTGATGGCTGCTTTGAAGAAAGCTACCTCAGATCCTGCCTACCTGAAGTTCATGGAAGATCGTGGCTTTGGTGTAAAATATCTTGAAGGTGAAGATTTTTACAATTATATGAAAGCCTCTGATGAAGCTTTGGGCGGTGCTCTTAAGGCTTTAGGCTTAGCTAAATAACTGATTGTAATCAAGACCACCGCTTGTATGAACATATAGATGCGGTGGTTTTTTTTTAAATGGAGATGACAAAGATGAAGATTCATGACGCTCTGTTAGGGCTCATTATTTTTGTGGGAGGGCTGATCATTTGCTATGTGGCAAAGGATTTTCCCGATCAGAATGATGGCAAACCGGGCCCTTGGCTATTCCCGGTGGTACTCTCCTTGTTATTCTCCTTAAGCGGTTTAATTTTATTTTTTAAAAAATTCAAAACTCTCAAGGATCGGCCTTTAATCGACGTACAGGATAGGGTAGGCGCAGCTGGCATGCTGAAGATTCTAGTACTCCTGTCTCTGATTATTTTCTATATTCTGACCTCTGAGTTTTTAGGTTTCCTCATCGCGATGGGCCTGACCATGCTCATCATGATGCTGGTCCTGCGCACGAAGCTCTATATGGCTCTTTTGGTCTCAGCCTGCGCAACCTTAGGCATTTATCTGATTTTTGCCAAAGTTCTTTTGGTTCCTCTGCCTGAAGGCCTGTTTTACTTTTAAGGAGCGGCGTGATGTTTGATTTTAGCGTGATGATGCAGGGGCTGCAGTCTATCCTTGATCCGACCGTACTGATGATTATTGTAGGCTCCGGCTTATACGGTCTGTTTATCGGAGCTATGCCTGGTCTTACGGCTACCATGGCGGTGGCTCTGCTGGTACCGATTACCTTTTATATGGATGCCGTACCTGCCATAGCCTCAATTATTACTATGTCAGCCATGGCCATCTTCGCCGGAGATCTGCCGGGCACTTTACTGCATATTCCGGGAACTCCGTCCTCTGCAGCTTACTGTAACGATAGTTTCGCTCTGGCCAAAAAAGGCAAGGCCTCAGTGGTCTTAGGCGTAGATCTGGTGCTCTCTGCCTTAGGCGGTCTGTTTGGCTCCATTATTCTGCTCTGCATGGCTCCGGTGCTGGCCGAAGTTGCCCTGCAGTTCTCATCCTATGAGTTCTTCTGGCTGGCAGTGCTGGGTCTGTCCTGTGCGGTGATGATCTCCTCAGGCTCACCTCTCAAAGGCTTCGTTTCCCTGCTCATCGGTCTGCTGGTTAACTGCGTGGGACTGGATATCACTCTGGGCTTCCCGCGCTTTACCTTTGACAGGCCGGAACTGTTTGAAGGCTTCTCCTTTATCCCTGCCATGATCGGTATGTTTGGTATTGCCGAGCTGATGAAGAATGTTTCCGAGCCGATCAACCGCAATGCGACCATGATTGAATACTCCACCGATATCTTCAAGGGCATCGGCGGTGTGATCAAAAAATACTGGAATCAGATTATCCGCTCGCAGTTAATCGGTACCTGCATCGGCATTCTGCCGGGTGCCGGCGGTGATATCGCAGCCTGGATCTGCTATGGTGTGGCCAAACGCTTCTCCAAGACTCCTGATGAATATGGTCAGGGTACTGTCGAGG
The DNA here is from genome assembly GCA_024693025.1 of Succinivibrio sp. Taxonomy (GTDB): domain Bacteria; phylum Pseudomonadota; class Gammaproteobacteria; order Enterobacterales; family Succinivibrionaceae; genus Succinivibrio. Next base: position 11,722 of record JAILLS010000027.1, read on the forward strand.
GTATTGCCAATGCCACCACGGCTAACAATGCGGCAATTTCAGGTGCCTTTATCCCTGCTCTGGTGTTCGGTATTCCGGGTGACTCCCTGACGGCCATCATTATCGGCGTACTGTTCATGAAAGGCTTAGAGCCGGGACCAACCCTGTTTACCAATCATGGTGACTTCCTGTTTGCCATTTATATGGTATTTATTCTTGCCAACATCCTGCTGATTCCGCTGGGCTATATTATTATTCGCCTGGCAACCAAGGTGATGCGCGTGCCGACCAATCTGCTCAACCCGATTATTTTAGGGTTCTGTATTGTGGGTGCGTATGCCATCAACAATGCCAATTTTGACATCATGGCTATGTTTGGCTTTGGTATTCTGGCCTTTATCATGCTCAAGCATGGTTTCCCGGTGGCTCCTGCCATCCTGGGTCTGGTGCTCGGTGATATGCTGGAGAATACCTTCATGCAGTCGATGATCAAGTCAGAGTGGGATTTAACCTCCTTCTTCTCGCGTCCGATTGCAGCCATCTTAGGTCTGATCACGGTGCTGTTATGGTTCTCACCTCTGATTGTGAAGGCGGTAAAAAAAGGTCGTAAAGTTCAGGCATAAGCTATAAGAAGGTAGGTATGGTTAAAAGTCTAGCCAGGATGCTGAGGTATGTGGCAGCTTTAGGTTTGGTAATCTGCCTGCCTGTGATGGCACAGGAGCAGCTTGAAGTACTTTATTATGATCTGGCTGATCCTTTTATCGCAACCTTAAAAACCTATATCGATAAAGCTGCTGAGCACTATCAGATCAACATCAGCTCGCATGACGGCCAACATCAGGCGTCACAGCAGCTGCAGCAGATTGAAAAAGCCATGCAGAGCGGCAATCCGCTGCTCTTAAATCTGGTAGAGACTTTTGAGGTTGGAGATATTCTTTCTGATGCTAAGAAGCGTCAGAACAGGGTGGTGCTCTTCAACCGCATGCCTAATCTTGATTTTTTCTCAGAGTATGATGATTCCTGGTATGTGGGCTCTGATGAACGCACCAGCGGCAAGCTGCAGGCTGAGGTGATCTACTCATATCTTAAGGCTCATCCTGAGGCAGATAAAAATCATAACGGCAAACACAGTGTGCTTTTGCTCAAGGGTGAGGCGCATAATCCTGATGCCGAGCAGCGTTCAGTAGGTGTGATTCAGAATCTTTACCGGGAGCATGTCAAGCTTGAGATCTTTGATGCGATCTACTGCGACTGGTCTGAAGAGAAAGCCTATAAGGCGATGCAGGACTTCTTTACGATTTATACTCCTGAGGATCTTGATTTAATCATCTGTAACAATGATGCCATGGCATTAGGGGCGATTAAAGCCTTAAACAGGCTTGGTTATAACCTGGGACATGATTGTCAGAAGCTTGTGCCGGTATTCGGCATAGACGGCATGGAAGCTGGCGCTAAGGCGGTGGCTGAAGGCAGGATGCAGGGGACGATTAAACAGGATCTTGAGACCATAGCTACTTATCTTATCAGGCTTGGCAGCAGCAAGGTGGATGGAGAAAAGCTTGCCGAGGAGATGGGACTTAAATATGAGCGGCATTATATCTATGTTCCATATAAGCTGCTCTCAAAGGAATAACTCTTATCCAATCTAAAAAACCCGACCTGAGGTCGGGTTTTCTGCATTCAATCGAGGGTCTGGTTAGGAATGTTCATCCTGCTTTTCTAAGGAAACTGAAAGCTCCATGATGGAGGCATTATCCTTGTTGGCAATATTGACTTTCACGTCCTCTTCACTCTGGATTGGCACGTATTTGCGAATCACCTCGATAATCTCCTGTCTTAAACGCGGCATAAAATCAGGAGTGTCACGGCCGGCACGATCATTGACTAACACAACAGATAAACGCTGTTTAGCATCGTTTCTTGCATTGGTAGGCTCTGCCTTATGTGATGACAGAGCATCGGTAATCAGTTTAATAAAATCCATGCTCAGTACTCCTTATTTTTTGGCAAACAGTTTTTTGAAGAAGCCCTTCTTCTCAGTGATAAAGCGCAGTTCCACCTCGTGACCGAGCAGCCGCTCTACTGCATCATCATATGCCTGGCCCGCCGGGGACTGGGCATCGAGAATAATCGGATTACCGGAGTTGGAAGCCTTGAGGACATCCACAGATTCAGGGATCACACCTAAGAGCGGAATAGTGAGCAGTTCCTGCACATCTTCAACTGAGAGCATTTCATTGCGCTCGACGCGATCCGGACGATAGCGGGTCAGGAGCAGTCTGGCCACGACCGGCTCCATTTCAAGCTCAGCTCGTCTGGATTTGGCATTCAGAATGCCGATGATGCGGTCGGAGTCACGCACTGAGGAGACCTCAGGGTTGGTGGTGACGATGGCTTCATCCGCAAAATACAGAGAGAGCAGGGCACCGGTCTCAATACCGGCCGGAGAGTCACAAATCACATACTCAAAGTTCATCTCATCAAGCTCTCTTAAGACCCGTTCTACACCTTCATAGGTTAAGGCATCTTTATCCTTGGTCTGGGAGGCCGGCAGAATATAGAGGTTATCGACGTGACGATCCTTGATTAAGGCCTGATTGAGCTTGGCTTCCTTATTGATCACGTTGATAAAGTCGTAAACCACGCGCCGCTCACAGCCCATGATCAGATCAAGGTTACGCAGACCTACGTCAAAATCGAGCACCGCGGTCTTATGACCTTTCTGGGCAAGACCTGTGGCAATAGCTGCAGAGGAGGTGGTTTTACCTACACCGCCTTTGCCTGAGGTCACAACAATGATATGTTCCTTAAAAGGCTCTTTGCTCAGACCTTCAGGAGTATCCGGGATCCCGTGCTTGCCTTCACTCTCGCTGTCAGCTTTGGCAGCTTCTTTAGCAGAGGTTTTGCTGTCATCTTCAGTCTTGGCCGGTTTTTCTTCAGCTTTGTCCTGAGTGGTTTCAGCAGCTTCGGCTGTTTTCTTCTCTTCTTCTTTCTCTGTTACTTCTTTTTTGTCCTGTTCTGACATTCTCTTTATCCTCAGTTAGAACTTGGCGTTATTTTAAAAAATCCGAGGCAAGACTATAGTTCAAAGTCTTGTCCTGTAAAACTATCATGAGCTCTGCATTTAAAGCGGCAAGCTTCTGCAGCTGCTCGTTATGATCCATGTCATCGGCAGTCTGGTAGTTGCCGGCAATGGCCACTACCGTAGGCTCAAAGGCACCTCTGACATAAATAAAGGCCCGCTCAAATCCCGGGTCCTGATTGTCCTTGGGAGATCCGGCAAAGACTTCGCCTTTGAGATCTCCAAAAATAAATACATTATGGGAAGCTATGACCCTAGCTCCGCGCTGAACGTTGCCAAACACCACCACCGAATTATCGACAATAGAGATCACCTCACCGGCGCGCAGATTGCGGGTTACCACATGCAGAGGTTCACCCTTTTTGACTTCCACCGGCACTTTGACTTCGACCGGTACCGGAACCTCGACGGGGACTTTAACTTCAAAAGTCTGCGTGATCACCCGCGGCTTGAAATTCTCTTCCCGCATTCTGGTGAACCTTGAGGAATTAACCACAGGAATAGAGCGTGAGGTTAAGGTTTTAACCCGTTCTTCCGTAATCGCGCCTGACAGCCCTATAAGAGTGAGTCCATACTGTCTGCAGAGGGAGACTAAGGCAGGATAATCAAGATCAATCAGATGATTAACCTGTGAGATATCGATAACCAGCGGCGTATGCTGATAAGCCTCCGCATGCGGGGCAATATGTTGGGCAAGATACGCCTCAAGGCCTGCTGCACCGTCAGGAGGCAGAGTAATCGTATTGAAAGAATAGCCGGTGCGTGCCATACGTACGAGCTGATCTGTTTCAATCGTCATGCAATGTCCTTGTTAAGAGTGTCAAAAAGCCTAGGTATACAAACCCACAAGCATTTTAGCACCTAAATCTATAAGAAAGTAGAGTTTGGATTAATTTATTCCACGAAAAACTTGATAATGATGGGCTTTACGCGCAAAGTTTGGTTCAATTCAGTGCTCTTAGGGGCGGATTTTGGCTGGTCTGCCTAGAGCAGTCCCTGTCAGCAGGGACGGTGAGCAGGTTTTATGGCTTTGCAATCCAATTGTGTGGTGTAGCGTGAGTAGCTTTGGTTTTGCACTATTTTTGCTCGTTGCACCTACCTCTTAAAAAGCGCTATAATCGTTCAAATCACAAAATTAAACCTTCTGATTTAATTATTTGAATTTTAGGCTATCGGCAAAAGCTCAATGGCTTAAAACTGTGAAATAAGTAGATTTTTTAACTAAATCAGGAAGAGAGATTTTGCATATCCATTGCTGTAAGCGTCAAGTTTTGACCTAGTCTGACAAGAGAGGTTTTATGTTACGTATCATTGAAGAAGCTCTCACATTTGATGATCTGTTATTAGTTCCAGCCCATTCAGCGGTTCTGCCCAGTACGGCTGATTTACGCACCAAGCTCACCGCTAAAATCATGCTCAATATTCCAATGCTTTCAGCTTCCATGGATACCGTAACCGAATCTAATCTTGCCATTGCCCTTGCTCAGGAAGGCGGCATTGGCTTTATCCATAAAAACATGTCTATTGAGAGACAGGCTGAGGAAGTCCTAAGAGTCAAGCGTTTTGAAAGCGGCATGGTGACTCATCCGGTGTCAGTGCATCCGGATCTGACCATTGACGAGGTCAGACAGCTTGCCCATAAATACGGCTTTGCCGGCTTCCCGGTGATTGATCAGGATGACAATCTGCTCGGTATCATCACCGGTCGTGACGTCAGATTCCTGACCAACGGCAAGACCAAGGTTTACGAGGCGATGACGCCTAAAGAGCGTCTCATCACGGTACGTGAAAATTCCTCCCGTGAGGATGTGCAGGCTCTCATGCAGAAGCATCGTATTGAAAAGGTGCTGGTGGTGGATGATACCTTCCACCTCAAGGGCCTGATTACCGTCAAGGATTTCCAGAAGTCTTCCAATAAGCCTAATGCCTGTAAGGATGCTTTAGGCAGACTGCGCGTGGGTGCTGCCATCGGTGCCGGTCCTGGCAACAATGAGGAGCGGGCCAAGGCTCTGATTGAGGCCGGTATTGATGTACTGCTGATAGATTCCTCCCATGGTCATTCAGAAGGCGTGTTAAACCGCATCCGCTGGGTGCGTCAGAATTATCCGGATCTGCCGATTATCGGCGGCAATGTGGCAACCGCACAGGGTGCATTAGCTTTAGCTGAAGCCGGTGCCAGTGCAGTTAAGGTCGGCATCGGTCCTGGCTCAATCTGCACCACCCGTATTGTGACAGGCTGCGGCGTACCGCAGATGACTGCGGTGGCCAATGCAGTAGAGGCACTCAAGGGCACAGATGTAACCGTGATTGCTGATGGCGGTATCCGTTATTCAGGTGATATTGCCAAGGCTCTTGCCGCAGGTGCCAACTGCGTGATGGTGGGCTCTATGTTTGCAGGTACGGAAGAGGCACCGGGTGAGATTGAAATCTATCAGGGGCGTTCCTTTAAGTCCTATCGCGGCATGGGCTCCTTAGCCGCCATGTCCAAGGGCTCAGCAGATCGTTACTTCCAGTCCGATAATGCTGCCGACAAACTGGTGCCGGAGGGTATTGAGGGACGTGTGGCCTATAAGGGTCCGCTGCGTGACATCATCCATCAGCAGATGGGCGGTCTGCGCTCTGCCATGGGACTTACCGGCTGTGCCACCATCGACGAGCTGCGCACTAAAGCTCAGTTTGTACGGATCACCAGCGCCGGTATCCACGAGTCACATGTTCATGATGTGACCATCACCAAGGAAGCTCCTAATTATCAGAGTCATTAACCTCAAGAGGCTGCCTGATGGCGGCCTTTTTTCGCATTTTCAGATAGGCGGTAACTATGGCACAGCAGAATATTCATGCTGAGAAAATTTTAATTTTAGATTTTGGTTCACAGGTTACACAGCTCATTGCCCGCAGGGTGCGTGAGATCGGGGTGTACTGCGAAATTCTCCCTTTTGATGCCGATGAGCAGCTGCTCAGGGATTTTAATCCTCAGGGCATTATTCTCTCGGGCGGACCTGAATCTACCACTGAACTTAACTCTCCGCGTGCTCCTGAGTGGGTGTTTAATGCAGGCGTGCCGGTGCTGGGGATCTGCTATGGCCTGCAGACCATGTCCATGCAGTTAGGCGGTGAAGTGGCAGGTTCTAGCAAGCGGGAATATGGTCATGCTGAAGTGTCTCTGGTGGGCAGCTGCCCGCTGTTTGACGGCCTGTCTGATCATGAAGGAAAGGCAGTGCTCGATGTGTGGATGAGCCATGGCGATAAGGTCACCAGAATCCCGGAGGGCTTTGTGACGGTAGGCTCTACCGATACCTGCCCTTATGCCGCTATCTATAATGAGCGCAAGCAGTTCTTTGGGGTGCAGTTCCATCCTGAGGTCACCCATACCAAGCAGGGCGGGGAGCTGTTAAGACGCTTTGTGATTGAAGTCTGCAGACTGCAGGCGCTCTGGTCACCTCAGGCCATTATTGAGGATGCTGTAGAGCGGATCAGAGCACAGGTTGGCACAGAGCAGGTGCTCTTAGGCCTGTCAGGCGGCGTGGATTCCTCTGTAACCGCCTTCCTCCTGCAGAAAGCCATCGGCAAGCAGCTGACCTGCGTGTTTGTGGATAACGGTCTGTTAAGACTGAATGAAGGCAAGCAGGTCGAGGCGATGTTCTCAGATCTTGATCTCAATTTTGTCTATGTGGATGCGCAGGATCAGTTCCTGCAGGCTCTGTCAGGCCTCAGCGATCCTGAAGCCAAACGCAAGGCTATCGGCAAAACCTTTATTGAGGTCTTTGCGCAGGAGGCCCGCAAGCTTAAGGGCGTGAAGTTTTTAGCTCAGGGTACCATCTACCCTGATGTGATTGAGTCAGCTGCGGCCAAGACCGGCAAGGCTCACGTGATCAAATCTCATCATAATGTCGGAGGTCTGCCTGCTGATCTCAAGTTTGAGCTCGTAGAGCCGCTGCGTGAATTATTCAAGGATGAGGTGAGAAGAATCGGACTAGAGCTGGGACTTAAGTCAGAGCTCATCAAGCGTCATCCGTTCCCGGGGCCTGGTCTTGGTGTCAGAGTGCTGGGTGAGGTTAAAAAGGAATATCTTGATCTGTTAAGAGCTGCCGATGCCATCTTCATGGAGGAACTGCGTCAGAGCGGCTATTACGACAAGGTAAGTCAGGCTTTCACGGTCTTTCTGCCGGTCAAAGCTGTGGGCGTGATGGGAGATCAGCGCCGCTATGATTATGTGGTGTCACTGCGGGCGGTTAAGACCATTGATTTTATGACCGCCAGGTGGGCTGAGCTGCCTTATGAACTGTTAGGCAGGATTTCAAACCGCATCATCAATGAAGTGGATGGCATAGCCCGCGTGGTCTACGATATTTCAGGCAAACCTCCTGCAACTATTGAGTGGGAATAGGGATCTGCCCACCGCAGGTCCTTATGCAAGGCTCTGAGCAGCAAGACTGTCTCAGAGCTTTTTTATCTAAGAAGAATTTTTATTCTAAAAAGGCTTAAGGCTTAGCGGTGCATGAAACTTAAGCGGTCTTACAAGCTCAGGATAAAGGCTCGTTAAAGCCGTGAGCTCAAGAGGCTCAGTCAGGGGCAGAAAGGTTTCATCATAATGATCAAGGAGTACCCTGCGTGGCCTGAGTCTGGCTATCACGTCCAAAGCAGGAGGCAGGTTATCTTCCCAGCCGTTATAGGGCAGGATGAGGACATCACAGTGCTGCGGATAGGCATAGTGCTCAGCAAGGTTCAGGCTGCCAAGCAGCATCAGCTTTAACCCGTCTTTTTCAAGAATATAGCATACCGTTTCACCTCCCTCCTTATAGCTAAGATGCTGGCTTAGGATTTTAGGCAGATTGCCGCGATAGGGCGAGGTGAGAATCCTGTAAAGACGCTTAAGCGTAGGCTTGGGCAGCTGGGCATGCCTGCCTGGCAGTACCTGCACCTTAAAGCCCTGCACCTCAAGATAATCTCCTGCTTTAATGAGCCTGAGCTGCTCCTCTCTGACTCCTGCCTTGCAGAGGGTGTTATAAGGCACCCTGGTGCAGTAAACCCTAAGCTTTGGGTTGTGCCTGCAGAGAGTCGGCACAGCGCAGAGATGATCAAAGTGTCCATGGGTGATAAAGATTTCCTGACAGGCGGCATAATCCTGAAGGCTAACCTGATAAGGTGCTCCCGGCAGGGGAAAGAAAGGATCAAACAGCAGCCTGCCATCCTGATGACTAAGTTCCAGGGCGGCCGTGCCATGCCAGTTCAAAACTACGGACATCTTTGCTCGCTTATCTAAAAATGCATCACAATTCAAGATGTAATTGCTAGTGCTCAGGTAAGGTTACTCGCTACAATAGGCGCTAGTCAGTTTAATTATAGCAAGGCAGGTTGAACATGAAGACAATAGGTTTTGTGGGCTTGGGTATTATGGGCAAGTCCATGGTGCGTAATTTAATGAAAAATGGCTATAGCGTGCATGCCTATGCGCGTAATCCGCACAAGGTGCAGGATATGGTGGCAGAGGGAGTAATTCTGCATGACAGGCTAAAGGATGCGGTAAGCATGGCAGACGTGGTGCTGACCATTGTGGGAGGACCTGCGGATGTGGAGGAGATCTACTGCAGCGACAATGGTATTTTAGCGCATGCTAAAAGCGGGGCGTATCTTATAGATATGACCACGTCAAGTCCTGCTCTGGCGGTCAGACTGCATGAGGAAGGCAAAAAACGCTCCCTGCATGTCTTAGACTGTCCGGTCACAGGCGGAGATGTGGGAGCGCGCAATGCGACGCTGTCCATTCTCTGCGGAGCAGAGGAGCAGGATTTTAATCAGGTGCAGGATGTACTTGGCTGTCTTGGCAAAATTATTACCTTAGAAGGCGGTCCAGGTGCCGGACAGCATACCAAGGCCGTCAATCAGATTATGGTGGCAGGCTCGGTTGCCGGCATGTGTGAGGGGCTTGCCTACGCTAAGGCCAATCATCTGGATCTGACCAAGGTGCTGACCGCGGTTGCAGACGGCGCGGCAGCCTCACGCTCTATAGATCTGTATGCCAAGAGAATTATCGATGGAGATCTGATGCCTGGCGGGTATATCAAGTTTCTGGTCAAGGATCTGAAGCTTGCCAAGGGCGGGGCGGACGAGGCCGGCCTCAAGCTGCCGGTGCTTATGGAGATTTTAAACACCTATCAGCAGATGATGGATGAAGGAAAGGGAGATCTGGGCATTCAGGCTCTGACTCAGTTCTGTATAGACAAAATGGAGAAGTAAGATGACAAGAAAAGCTCTGGTGGTGCTCAAGGTGAGCAAACAGCAGGAGGAATACCTGATTAAGCAGGCAGGTTCTGAATGTGAACTCTGCTTTAAGAGCGCAGGCGAGCTTAGCGCTGAAGATTTAGCCAGCGCTGAGATCATAATCGGCAATCTCGATCCCAGGCTTGTGCATGAGGCACAGGCGCTTAAACTGCTGCAGCTTAATTCGGCAGGTTATGACCCTTATGTCAAGCCAGGAGTACTGAACAGCGAGACAAAATTATGCAATGCCACGGGCGCCTACGGGCTTGCAGTTGGTGAGCATATGCTGGCCCTGACCTTTGATCTCATCCGTCATCTCTTCTTATATAGGGACGGTCAGCATCAGTGCAGCTGGCAGGATTGCGGCAGTATCATCTCGGTTGAAGGCAGTACGGTACTAGTGCTGGGGCTTGGGGATATCGGCGGAAGCTATGCACGCAAGATGAAGGCCTTAGGGGCTGCCTGCGTGATCGGCATCAGACGCAGCGTGCGTGACAAACCTGAGTATCTTGATGAGCAGTATACCTTGGCTGAACTTGATAAGGTGCTGCCGCGGGCCGATCTGGTGGCCATGGTGCTGCCGGGGGATGATACCACTGCCAATCTCATGGACCTAAGACGCTTAAGACTGATGAAAAAGGGCGCCTATCTCATCAATGTAGGCAGAGGCAGTGCCATTGTGCAGGAGGATCTGATTGAGGTCTTAAACGAAGGTCATTTAGGCGGAGCGGCGCTTGATGTAACCACGCCTGAGCCGCTGCCTAAGGATAATCCACTATGGCAGGCTAAAAATCTCTTTATTACGCCGCATGTGGCAGGCAATTTCTTTTTGGCTGAGACCTTAGCGCGGGTGGTGCGCATTGCGGGGCAGAATCTGCAGGCTTATCTGCAGGGACAGCCGCTTATCAATGAAGTGAAGCATTAGTTCAGGCCACAAAAAAGGGATCTTGACGATCCCTTTTTTTTAATCAGCGTCTGACCACGGAAACTTGCGTTTCTCATGCAGGACTAATACAGCCATGCACCCGTTGTGCGGGGACGTGATTAGTACAGCCTGCTGTGGCGCGCATTCTCGCGGGCCATTTTTTTGGCGTGACGTTTAATTGCAGAAGCTTTAGCGCGCTTACGCACAGTTGTAGGCTTCTCATAGAATTCGCGTGCTCTGACGTCGGCTAAAATACCGGCTTTTTCACAGGAACGCTTAAAACGTCTTAAGGCAACGTCAAACGGCTCGTTTTCACGTACTTTAATGACTGGCATGTGGAAAACCACCTCACTTATAAATATCTAGGGTCGGTTAAAACCGACGTTAAAAACGTGAGCATTTTACAGCAGCACTTTGGCAAAGTAAAGAGCTTTTGAGGCAAAAACAGATTTAAGCCCTGCTGGGGGAAATGGGGTGAAGCCAGGGAGGTGTACTGCAGGTATTTGCTATAATGACGCCAGTTCGGGAGGTAGATATGATTGCACTGTTACAGAGAGTTCGCTTTGCCAAGGTAGAAGTTGAGGGGCAGACGGTGGCGGATTCAGGACCTGGGCTGCTGGCTTTTATCGCCTTTGAGCAGGGGGATACCGAAGCGAAGTCGCATAGGCTTTTAGAGCGCATTCTCAATTATCGGATGTTTCCTGATGAGCAGGATCATTTAAATCTTAATCTCAAGCAGGTTTCGGGCACCTTAACGCTGGTCTCACAGTTTACTCTGGCTGCTGATACCCAGCATGGCAACCGTCCAAGCTTTGATCCTGCCCTGCCTCCGCCTCTTGCCAAACAGATGTATGCCGAGCTTGTCGAGCATGCAAGGCAGGTTTATCCGCAGGTTGAAAGCGGAATTTTTGCTGCCGATATGCAGGTTTCATTACTAAATGATGGTCCGGTAACTTTTTTGCTGAAGATCTAAGCTTAAATCTTTGCTAAAATACATCTTTGTGTTTGTTCTTTTCTGAGCTTGTTTTAGGCATGAAAATTCTGGGTATTGAAAGTTCCTGTGATGAGACAGGAGTAGCTATCTATGATGATGAGCAGGGGCTGATTGCCCATGCTCTGCACACCCAGATCGCCATGCATGCTGAATATGGCGGAGTGGTGCCGGAGCTTGCCAGCCGCGACCATATCAAACGCATAGTTCCGCTCGTGCGCCATGTCCTCTCTGAGGCAAAGCTTGCGCCTAAGGAGCTGTGTGCGGTGGCCTATACCGCAGGTCCTGGTCTTATAGGGGCGCTGTTAACCGGTGCGATGGCGGCAGCTTCACTTGCCTATGCCTTAGATTTACCCTGTGTTCCGGTGCATCATATGGAAGGGCATCTGCTCGCGCCGCTGTTAGAGACACCTGCCCCTCAGTTTCCTTTTGTGGCTCTGCTGATTTCAGGCGGCCATACTCTGCTCATCAAGGTGAGCAAGCCTGGCTCCTATGAGATTTTAGGTCAGTCAGTCGATGATGCTTTAGGTGAGGCCTTTGATAAGACGGCAAAGCTCTTAGGGCTGCCATATCCTGGCGGTCCTCTGCTTGAGCAGCTTTCTCTTAAGGGAAAAGGGGATTATTTTAAGTTTCCTCGGCCGATGCTTAAGAATCAGCATTGTAATTTCAGTTTTGCCGGCCTTAAGACAGCAGTGCTCAATGCCGTGCTTGAGCATGAGCAGGATCTTGAGAGCTTAAAGCCGCAGCTTGCCCGCTCCTTTACCCTGGCGGTTGCCGATACCCTTGAGGTTAAATGCCGCAGAGCCCTGAAGCTTACCGGCTATAAAACTCTGGTGGTGGCAGGTGGAGTGAGTGCCAATACGGAAATAAGAAGCAGATTGACTGAGCTGATGCACAAACAGCAGGGGCAGGCATTCTTTGCCCGCAAGGAATTCTGCACGGACAATGGCGCGATGATTGCGTTTGCCGGCATGCAGCGCTTTAAAGCCGGGCAGTTTGGTGACTATAAGGTCAAGGTTTTTCCACGCTGGCCGCTCTCTGAACTTAAGGCACTTTCCTGATGGATAAGATTTTCATTGCCGGCCTCAGGGTGCCGTGCATTATTGGAATTTTGCCGGAGGAGAGGCAGACTGAGCAGCCTCTTATGCTGGATCTTACTCTGGAGACCTCGCTGCAGGAGGCTGGGCTCAGCCATGATCTTAAACAGAGTATAGATTATGCTGCGCTGTCTAGGGAGGTTTATACCTATGTCAGAGAGCGCAAGGCAGGACTTCTAGAGGAACTGGGAGTTGAACTGTGTGAATTGATTTTGTCCAGGTATCGTCCGCAGCGCGTGACGATCAGGCTGGGCAAGCCGCAGGCGCTGCAGTATGCAGACCTGGCAGGGATTGAAATATCCAGATGTTTAGACGGAGTTGAAGATGTCAAATAAGGTCTACCTTGGAGTAGGATCGAATCTTAATCGTGAACAGGCTCTGCTGTTTGCCAGAGCAAAGGTTGCACAGCTGTTTACGCAATTCAAGTGTTCTTCAGTGTGGCGCAGTCATGCGGTACGTGCCGCTGAGCCTGACTATTACAATGCGGTAATGGGCGGTGAAACAGAGCTTACGCTTGAACAGATGTATGAGCAGATCTCCAGAATTGAAGCCTCAGCCGGTAAGGAGCTGATGTTCAACAATGGTACTAATTTTGGAATTAAGCGCCGTCTGGACATCGATATTCTGGTGTATAACGATCTCGTTTGCAATGAACCTTGCAAGCTGCCGCGGCATGATATCCAGGACTATCCTTTCGTGCTCTGCCCGCTCTGCGAGATTGACCGTGAGCTTGAGCATCCGCTGCTTAAGATCAAGGTAGGAGATCTGTGGACCGAAATGGAGCCAAGACTTCCGGATAATATGATGGTCACCAAGGTTGACTTTGACTGGCAGGCTCAGGCGCCTGAGTGGAATGCTTAAGCAGCTGAGCTTTTAATTTTTTTACTATTATGACTTTATTACAAGTAGTGGTGCTGGCCATTATTCAGGGCCTCACCGAATTTTTACCCGTATCCTCAAGCGCGCATCTGATTTTCCCAAGTCAGATTCTAGGCTGGCCTGATCAGGGGCTGGCTTTTGACGTGTCCGTGCATGTCGGCACCCTGGTTGCGGTGATCATTTATTATCTTGCCGATCTGGTGCAGATCTCCACGCATGTGATTGAGGCTACCATCAGACGCAGACAGACTCCCATCAGCCGCGTAGGTTTTTGTCTGATTATTGCAACCATTCCAGTCTGCGTATTCGGACTTTTGTTTCAGCATGACATCTCCACGGTGGCACGCTCGATTCATGTGATTGCCTATACCACTATCGGCTTTGGACTGCTGCTGGGTCTGGCCTCTTATGTCAACCGGCATCTGGTCTGGCGCACCATTATTAATATTGAAGGTGAAAGAGCGGATACGCTGCGTCACCTGACCTTTCAGCAGGCTCTGATTGTAGGCTTTGCGCAGGCTCTGGCCATTGTGCCGGGTACTTCCCGCTCCGGCATTACCCTGACGGCAGGTCTGTTCCTGGGCATGCGTCCTGAGGCGGCAGCCCGTTTCTCCTTCCTGCTGGCAATTCCGGTGATCCTTGCCTCAGGTCTGTTTGAAGGTCTTGAGCTGCTCAATTCTCCTGAAGCCTTTGGAGCCAGCAATTTCACCCAGATGTCCCTTGGCGCAGTTATCTCCTTTCTGATTGCTATTTTGGTGATCCATTTCTTTATGAAGTTTATCGCTAAATCAGGCATGGCTATTTTTGTGATCTACAGAGTGCTGTTAGGTCTGCTCTTGCTCTGGATGTTCTAAATTATTCAGATCCTCAGCCTCAGGCTGAGGATTTAAGCTCTCCTTTTTGGTAACTTCTTTCCTTTTTCATGGCAGCTTTGAGCCGGTTTATTTGCATAATTGCTTACCTAACTTGTCTCTTTTTCAGTTATTTTTCATCATTCAATCGTAAGTAAAATCTGTATTCGAAGTTAAAAAGAATTGAAATACAGCCAATTAGAACTCTACTAATCTGTAATATTTTGTTACAGCGCACAATTTTATAGAAGAATATTTACTAAAATAAAAAGGTAAACAAAATCATACGAGGTGCTTATGACCCTGACCCGCTCTGATATCGCCGATCGCATTATTAAGAAAAACGGCGTTCCCAAACAGCTTGCTTTAGAGTTTGTTGATGCTTTCTTTGAAAATATTTCACACAGCCTTGAACAAGGTGAGGAGTGCAAATTCACCGGCTTTGGCAATTTTACCTTACGCCTTAAGAATCCGCGTCCTGGCAGAAATCCTAAAACCGGTGAGGAAGTTGAAATCTCTGCCCGCCGTGTCACGACCTTTAAGATAGGTCAGAAAATGAAGGAGAGAGTCTGCAAGTAAGGTTTGAATGCCCAGCCACAAGTTTTTTTGTTCTTCAGGTCTTAAGTCCCCGTCTAGGGTTGCATCTGCAACCCTAATTTTTCATTCATGTTAATACTGATTAGGTCTTATACCTTATATATTAGGTAGAGAGTCTTCAGAGGACTCCTTGTTTTTTACAGCTTAGGCCCGATGGTAAGGCAGGTTGGCGTAAATGCTGTAGGCGCGATAGAGAGTTTCTGCTAGCACCACTCTGACTAAAGGATGGGGCAGGGTGAGTTTGGAGAGAGACCACAGCTCCTGGGCTCTGGCTTTAACTTCATCAGTAAGCCCGTTAGGGCCGCCCACCAGGAGAACCACATCCATCCCCAGCGACTGCCAGGAACCCACTTTATGGGAGAGCTGCTCTGAGCTGTATTCAACGCCGCGCTCGTCTAAGGCAATAATATAGGCTTTTTTAGGCAGAGCCTGCAGGATCTCTTTGCCCTCAAGCTCTTTTGCCTGCTCTTCATTGCCGGTGGAAGTACGCTTGGCGGCGGCAAGTTCCTGAAAGTGAAGCTTCATCTCAGGTGGAAAGCGCTTCTGATAAATAGAGACAGCGCTGCTGACCCAGTCAGGCATCCTGGTACCTACGCACAGCACAATGATTTTCATGAGGCATCCTCAAGCTCGGAGAACTGTCCTATGGCAAGGCAGCGATAGAGATCGTCAAGCTGATAGCGCTCGCGTACGCTCTCAAGCATCAGATGAATCATGACCAAGCCGCAGTCGACAATTACCCATTCACCGCTCTCCTGTCCTGAGATCATGAGGTCTTTAAAGCCCAGCTCCTTAAGCTTTTCTTCAAGCTTAAAGGCAATGGCCACTACGTGACGGGAGGAAGTACCCGTACCTATTAGCATATAGTCTGTGAGCGAGGAGTGTTTGGAGACCTCGATGGAGACCAGATCGCGGGTTTTTAAGCTGTCAAGCAGCCTAAGACATAAGGTGCTGAACTGATAGGAATCCTCAAGGTTGAGGTCTTTAGATAGCAGCTGAAGATCAAGCGGAGCATTAGTTTCGCTCATGACAATGCCTCATAATGGTGAAATCAAAAAATTCTGCTCATATTCTACAGAAAATTTGTCTGATGACCAATGTAAAAGCGCCAGCTTAGGGCCTTTGTAAATAACTTTTTAATTTCTTTGCAGATAAAACAAGACTGGTAAATTCGGGTATTTTAAAGCTACGGGTTATTAGAATATTCACCGCTTAAGAGTTAAAAAAATGACCTCGTTTTAATAAAAGATAACCTAAACAAGCAAATATTATTAGCAGATCAAAAAAGGATTTAGATCACAATTTTAAAAAAAACAACATTATTTTAAATATTGTCAATACCTTAAGTCAGAATGAAAGTATTTTTTTGAAATATCACATAAATTAGGAGTATACTTAGCCCCATCAAGGGATTGTTAAGATCTCTCTATAAGAAAATTTCAAAAATTTTTTGAGATCCTCTTGAATATTTCTGTTATATTTGCAGGCACATGCATACTGTGCATGTGTTTAGAAAAATAATTACACAATGGGGTTTTAATTTATGAAGAAGTCAGTATTAGCTCTAGCAGTAGCAGGCGCAATGGTAGCATCCTCTGTTGCCTCAGCTGCAGTTGTTTATGATAAAGATGGCACTTCCATGGCCATCGGTGGTCGTGTGGAAGCCATGTGGCATTCTGGCCATGATTCAGCAGATGGTACTTTTAAATCTACTGGTGACCATACAATTCGTGACCGTGTCCGTTTAAATGTGTCTGGCCGTACCAAATTAGCTGATGGTATCACCGGTTACGGTTTCTGGGAAACTCAGAATCAGCATAATGGTGACAGCACTCAGTCTCAGAATACCGCTCTGCGTGATGCTTATGTCGGTGTAGACTTTGGTAAATAT
>JAILLS010000121.1 GCA_024693025.1 Succinivibrio sp.
CTTTGTTAGCCATCTTGCTTACCCTGAGATTGAATACAAAATAATGCTATAAAATACAAAAGTCAAGAAAACGCCGTGTTTATCGCAATTCATCCCACCACCTATAGAGGTGGGGGATTTCTTGCTCACGGCTTGTTAAAAGCGGGACATTAAACTGAAATGCCCCGCTTTTTTACAGCCAGAAATGGCTGTCGCAGTCCCTGAGCTGAGCAAAGCGCTGATGCAGTCTTATAAAGCACTGCTCGGTCAGATCTTCCTGCACATAAAAATACAGCGCATCTTCTCTGACCACAGGATGCCCCATGCGCAGCACATGAAAATAATAGGACTGCAGATTCTCGCGCCGAAAATAGGCCTGATAGCGCTTAAATCCCAGGGACGGCAGAAACTCGAGAAGACAGCTTGCCGCTAAGGCAGGCAGGTTATGGCTTGTATCCTGATAAAAAAGGCCGCACTCAAAGCTCCCGTCCGTAAGATCGGAGCGTAGAGTTGCCCTAACCACTCCGCAGGGTTTGGCATTGCACAGCACTAAAAAGCCGAGATCATCAGATCTTTTAGCAAAAGAGCTTAAAAAAGCCCGATATTCAGTAAGAGTCAGAGGCTCAGAGTTTAGGAAATTCAGCCTTACCTGCTTTTGATTACGCCAGCTTAGCATCAGCTCCTGCCAGGAGGGCAGCAGTTTGTAGAAGGCAATAAAATCAAGATTAAGCGCTTTGATGGTCATCTTGAAAGAAAGGCAGAAGATCGCCAAGTCTGACACACTGCTCCAGTTCACGAGGAGAAGCAATTCTGCCCTGCTCGATAAGATAGGAGGAAATCTGATAGAAGGCAAAGGAATCTAAAAGCTCGCTGTCACAGAGGCTGAGCTCCAGATCAAGCGGGCTGCCTTCAGGCAGGCCCGCAAGCTTTCTTAACAGCTCCTCTGCCCTCTCCATTAAGGTTAATCCAAAAAGCCGCGCAGGCCCTGGGAACGGCATGGGTGCCGCAGTTTGCGCAGAGCTTTGGCTTCAATCTGACGAATACGCTCACGGGTCACGCCAAACTGTCTGCCCACTTCCTCTAAGGTATGATCAGACGGCATGCCGATGCCAAAACGCATTCTGAGTACCTGAGCTTCACGCGGAGGCATCTCATCGAGCACGCCGTTGATAGCATTCTTCAGAGACTCCGAGGTGGCCGCGTCAGCAGGCACCACAATTGAACTGTCCTCAATAAAATCGCCAAGATGCGAATCATCATCATCACCGACCGGCGTCTCAAGAGAAATCGGCTCCTTGGCAATCTTCATGACCTTGCGCACCTTCTCCTCAGGCAGTCCCATCTTGGCCGCCAGCTCTTCAGGAGTAGGTTCGCGGCCCTTCTCCTGCAGCATCTGACGGGAGATACGGTTGAGCTTGTTGATGGTCTCAATCATATGCACCGGGATACGGATAGTGCGGGCCTGATCCGCGATGGAACGGGTAATGGCCTGTCTAATCCACCAGGTGGCATAGGTCGAGAACTTATAGCCGCGGCGATATTCAAACTTGTCTACCGCCTTCATCAGCCCGATATTGCCTTCTTGAATCAGATCCAGAAACTGCAGACCGCGGTTGGTATATTTCTTGGCAATGGAAATCACCAGACGCAGATTAGCCTCCACCATCTCCTTCTTGGCTTTCTTGGCCATGGCATCACCCATCATCAGACGATGGGACAGCTCACGCAGACGGCTGATGGAGAGACCAGCCTCCTCTTCGATTTCCTGCAGCACCTTCAGGCAATCTTCAAGCTTAGGACGCTGCTCTTTGAGCTTGGCGGCAAAGGCACGTCTGGAACGCTGCGCCTTGTCCAGCCAGGCAGGATCTGATTCCTTGCCGCTGTCGGTATAATAGCTCTTCAGATCTTCAACTTTCATGCCGCAGGTGCCTACGCAGATCTCACGGATCTTGCGATCCTGACGCTTGACTCTGTCCATCATGTCATGCATCTGGCGCAGCAGACTTTCAAGCTGCTGAGGCACGAGTTTGAAGGCTGAGAACATTTCCACCAGCTTTTCAAGTTCGGTCTGATACTTCTTGGCAGATGCCGCGCCCTTCTTCTGGCGCAGAGTCATGACCTTGTCATACTGAACACGCAGCTCGGCAAAACGCCGTTTGGATTCCTCAGGATCTGGACCTGAATCACCGCCCTGAGCATCATCGATATCATCAGCATCTTCGTCATCCTCATCGCTGTCGACATCTTCGAGCTCTTCGGCCTCCTTTTTCGCAGCTTTGCCCTTAGGGGCTTTCTTAACTTTCTTAGCGGCAGGCTCCTTGACGATTTTCTCTTCCTCTTCATCGTCCTCAGGATCGCCGTTTTCCAGATCGTCAAAATTTTCGAGGCTGTCGACATCCTCTTCGGATACCTCTTCTGTCTCTTCCTCTTCTACCTCGCCCAGATCCAGATCCTTATCCTGGCCGTGCTCATCCGCAAAGCCCGAGATAATGTCACTGATCCTGACACTCGCATCAGTCAGAAGCGAGGCCTCATAGCGCGAGAACAGCTCTTCCATAGCCAGAGGATATTCCACGAGACAGTTCTGAACTTCAGAGGTGCCGCGTTCAATGCGCTTGGAGATCTCAATCTCATCCTTACGGGTCAGAAGTGACACGTTGCCCATCTCGCGCATATACATACGCACCGGATCCGTGGTCCTGCCAATATCGACTGAACTATCGAGCTGATTGGCCACAATCTCCACGTCTTCAGTATCGGTTGAGGCAGCATTCAGGAGCAGATCATCAGCTTCTGGCGGGGTCTCGCAGATATTGATCCCCATGTCGATAAAGGTCTGAATAAAGACTGAGAGCTGATCTCCATTGATGATATCTGGAGGAATAAGATCATTGATCTCTTCGATGGTCAGATAGCCCTGCTCTTTGCCGCGGGCGATAAGTTGTTTGAATTCAGTGCTTGCAGAATTATTATCCATGTTTAAGACTATCCAGCTGCTGTAGTTATGAATGGCGTCATCTTAGTGTGACGCCAATTCCTAAGTTTAGAAAATAAATCACCAAAAGCAAATTTTATCTGCGTAATTTATTGGTTTTAAACTATATTTTCTATTCTAAATTTACATCATCTGGAATGGATGCATTATGGTAGACCTGCTGCACATCATCGAGATCTTCCAGAGCATCAATCATACGGATAAATTTCACGGCGCCTTCGCTGTCCACGGCAACCTCATTGGAAGGCACCATGGTGACCTCAGCGTTAGCCGGCTTAAAGCCCTTGCCTGTGAAAGCCTCTACCACGTCAGCAAAGGCCTCAGGACTGGTATAGATATCAATAGAGCCATCATCATTGCTCACGATATCATCAGCACCGGCCTCAAGACCAATCTCCATAGCCTGCTCTTCGTCTAAAGCTACCTTGCCGTCTTCATCCGGCATGAAGCTGACCACACCCTTGCGGGTGAAGAGATAGCCCACGGAGCCTGAAGTACCTAAATTGCCGCCGAATTTGGTGAAAGCATGGCGTACGTCTGAAGCGGTACGATTATGGTTATCGGTCATGCATTCAACCATGACAGCCACACCGCCAACACCATAGCCTTCATAGGTGATGTTTTCCAGATCAGCACCTTCGCCTCCGCCGACGCCACGATCGATGGCACGCTTGATGGTATCGCGTGTCATGTTCTGAGCTAAAGCGGCAATCACAGCTGAACGCAGTCTTGGATTACTGGCCTCATCACCGCCGCCCATTCTGGCAGCCGTGGTGATTTCACGAATCAGCTTAGTAAAGATTTTGCCACGCTTAGCATCCTGTGCGGCTTTACGAAAACGGATATTGGCCCACTTGGAATGACCTGACATAATTATCTCCTACACTTTAAAAAAAACGGTTACTCTTCCTGATCGGTTACGGCAATGGCCAGCTCGCTTAAAGCTTCGCCGGTTGCCACATTCGGGGCGCCTGTCATCAGACAGGAGGCTGCCGTGGTCTTCGGGAAAGCGATAACATCGCGAATATTATCAGTCCCGGTCAGCAGCATCGTGACGCGGTCAAGCCCGAAGGCCAAACCTGCGTGCGGAGGCGCACCAAAGGAAAGAGCATCCAGGAGGAAGCCGAATTTTTCTCTGGCCTCTTCCTTGGAAATCTTCAATACTTCAAAGACGGCAGACTGCATCTTAGGATCATAGATTCTCACTGAGCCGCCGCCCGATTCATAGCCATTGATCACCAGATCATAGGCATCGGCATAGACTGACAGAGGATTGGCAATCAGCTCCTCCGGGGTGACCTTGCTTGGAGCGGTGAAAGGATGATGCATGGCAGTAAGCCCTGCTTCCTCAGTCACCTCAAACATTGGGAAGTCCACCACCCATAAGGCCTTATAGCCTGGATTGATGAGCTTGAGATCCGCCGCACATTTAAGGCGCAGCGCACCTATTGCAGTGGCAGTCTTCACCCGCTCACCGACGCAGATAAAGAGCATGTCGCCTTCCTTCACCTTAGCCTGCTCTACGAGAGCATTAAGCTCTTCAGGCGAGACATGCTTGCCGAAGGAGGCCTTAAGCTCAGCCCCACTCTTTCTGCTCAGATGCAGAAGACCTGAAGCGCCATGCTGTTTGACAAACTCGGTATAGCCATCAAGTTCACGACGGGAGAACTTGGCTCCGCCCGGCACCACCAGGCCATAGACGTGTGAGCCTTCAGTCACTGCGGCGCTTCTGAGCAGCTCAAAGGAGCTCTCCTTGAGCACCTCATCGAGAATCTGCAGCTCAAAATCGATACGCAGATCAGGCTTGTCGGAGCCGAAGCGATCCATGGCATCATCCCAGGTCATGACCGGCAGCTTGCCTAAATCCACATTGACAATCTCTTTGAAGAGCTCACGCATCAGCTCTTCCATGATATCCCTGACATCCTGCGAGGACATAAAGGAGGTTTCCACATCGATCTGGGTAAACTCAGGCTGTCTGTCTGCACGCAGATCCTCATCGCGGAAGCATTTGACAATCTGATAATAACGATCATAGCCGGCAATCATTAGAAGCTGCTTGAACAGCTGCGGAGACTGCGGCAGAGCGTAAAACTTGCCATGGTGAATACGGGAAGGCACCAGATAGTCACGGGCGCCTTCAGGAGTTGCCTTGGTCAGCATAGGGGTCTCAATATCGAGGAAGCCATGGCTGTCAAGGAACTGTCTGACAAAATGCGTGATCTTAGCGCGGGTGGTTAAGAACTTGACCATCTGCGGACGGCGCAGATCAAGATAGCGATAGCGCAGACGCTGCTCTTCAGTATTATCCTGATTGAAATCAAGCGGTAAAGGCGCAGCTTTGTTGAAAATCTTCAGCTCGCGGGCATAGACTTCAATCTCACCCGTCTTCATCTCGCTGTTCTTCTGATCGGCAGGTCTTGCTCTAACCATGCCGCGAATGCAGACACAGTATTCGTTGCGCAGAGTGGCAGCCTCTGAGTGCAGAGCCTCATTATCCGGCTCAAACACCACCTGCACGATCCCCGTTCTATCTCTTAGGTCAATAAAAATTAATCCGCCTAAATCACGTCTGCGGTTAACCCAGCCGCACAGTGTAACTTCACTATCCTGCTGTGCTAAGGTTACTTCACCGCAGTATATAGAACGCATCGACATATGAGCCTCAAAATCTGGTAAAACGACCTCGCGCAAGCCCTTCTACAGGGTGCGTTACCAGTGCTTTACGCGTCTTAAAAATGAATGGTAAATCTGCCTCTACAGGCATTTGTAAATGTTGAATTTTAAAGTTAAAGACTCAAACTATCAAGTAGTAAAAAGCTAAAGATTTAAGATCTGAGAACTTATTTTCCGCACTCTTTCTCCTGCCCCAAACCAGGTTCTGACTCAGTGCGGACAAACTCAGACCTTCAGCCCTTATCACGGAATTTAATTAAACCCTGCACTAGAATAGTGAAACAAGCTGAGCCTCAGTCAGAGACTTTATTATTTTCAAGACAGGAGGCAGGTTTAACCTGCAGTATTCAGGCAGGCTTACCTGCAAGATTTATGAGTGATCAATACGCAGAAAATCCACAATTAACCACGATTTGCAATCAGCAGGGCATGACCGTAACTCTGATGGACTGGGGAGCTACGATTATCTCCCTGAAGGTGCCCGTCTTTGGGGAACAGGAGAGCCGTGAGATGCTGCTGGGCGTTAAAGACCCGGCCAGATGGAATGAGCAGGGCTGCTTTTTCAATGCCACCATCGGCCGCTATGCCAACCGCATTGCCCACAATAAATTCACGCTGAATGGGAAAGAGTATCAGTTAAACTCCAAAGCTGCTCATACTCTGCATGGCGGCAGCGAGGGCTTTGACAAGCGCCGCTTCAAGCTTATCGATAAAAGCGCAAACTCAGCAACCTATGTGCTGCACTCTGCCGATCAGGACATGGGTTTTCCCGGCAACTTTGAGCTGACGGTAACCTATCGGGTAGAAGAGAATCAGACGCTCTATGTGCATTATCTGGGCAAATGCGATGCCGCCTGCTATGCCTGCATCACCAACCACGCCTATTTCAACCTCAACGGCCACAACAGCTCCATTCTGGGACATACTCTGTGGCTTGATGCGGAGGAATTTCTGCCTACCGATGCCGACTCCATTCCAACCGGTGAAGTGCGCAGTGTCAGAGGCACCACCTTTGATTTCACCACACCTAAGACCATCGGTCAGGACTTCCTCGGTGATGAGCAGCAGCGTCTCTCGCTGGGCTACGACCATCCTTTCCTCATCAGGGGTATCGCAAGTGAGCCGTTTGCCAGGGTAAGCTCTGATGACGGCAGAGTCTGCCTGCAGGTGTTTACCGACTACCCTGCCGTACAGTTCTACAGCGGCAACTATCTGAACCTGCAGCATGCCAAGGTTACCGCCCGCGATGACGGCAAGATCTACTTTAACCAGAGCGCCTTCTGTCTGGAGCCTGAATACTATCCGGATGCCCCGCATCTGCCTGAGTATGCCGCGCTAAACCCGCCGGTAACTCCACAGCATCCGCTTGATCACTTCATCGCCTATCAGTTTAAGGTTTAATAATCTAAGTCCTCTAAAAAAAGATCAGAGCGTAGGCTCTGATCTTTTTTTCTGCTTTTCAGCAGCTAAAGCACAGCCTGCCCTCCGTAAGGACCTCAGGCTGCTTACATTTATACTACAAAAAGCCCCCAGTCTGGTGAGCTGAGGACTTAGTTAGCTAAGAGACCTACTTTATGCTTCAGAGCTAGTCTGTGCCGTGTCCTCTTCAGGTTTTATCACTGCATGACGGCGTCTGAGTTCTTCAATGATCGCAGGATATTCACCATCCAGCTTATAACCGAGCATCAGGACTGCAGTTACGGCAATGAGCACCAGTGGAATACCGCTGTTGGCCATTAAAAGGGCATTCATAGCAGAAGGAGTCTGTTCGGCAAGGGTTGCATCGTAGCCGCCAAAGCTCATAATACCGCCGGCCATGACCGGTCCAATACCGGCACCGACCTTAGTGCCGAATGAGGCACCGGCATAAATATAGCCTTCATGACGCTCATGATCCTTGAATTCACCGTATTCTACAGTATCCGGGATCATGGCAAAGAGGGCAGACCAGATGAAGCCCTGTGCCAGACCATAGCAGGTAGCAGTAACATAAAAGGCCGTAATGGAGTAGGGATCCATGATGCGGGCTATCATACCGATGGCAATAAAGACGAAGGCAATCAGCAGGCAGTTGCGCTTACCGATAATCTTAACCAGCCAGGACATGATCAGAATCATGCAGCCTATGCGGCAGAGATTGGCAATGGTGCCATAAATGCCCACCAGCTCATCGTTCTTGAGGAAGTATTTGCAGACATAAATGTTTACAGAATCCATAGCTACGGTAGCAGTACATACCAGCACCATAGAGAGCGTGAGAATAATCCAGTACTTGTTGGTAAACAGATTCTTCATGGCGCGCTTGAAATCACCTGGCTTGCTTTCTTGCACCGGGGCGGCAAAACGCTCATGACACAGGGCAAAGGTGATAAAGAAGATGCTCGCGCCCATCAGGCCTACGATAAAATAGGTATAAGTCCAGGCATGAGCATCATTGCCAAAGAACTTCACGAGAGGCATGGTCACCACCGACACGAAGATACTGCCGCCTGAGGCCATCACCATACGATAGATCACAATCACCGAACGCTCATAATTATCCTGAGTCATCATGGTATTCATCGCGCCATAAGGCAGGTTGATGGCGGTATAAACGATCGTAATGGCGAAGTTATAGGTAACAAAAATATAGATATATTTAATCCAGTCACTGGCCCAGGTAGGCACCATGAACATCAGCGTACAGCCTATCACATAAGGAATGAGCATGCGCAGGATCCATACGCGCGCCTTGCCGAAAGGCGAGACCGTACGTTCAATGAGATGTCCCACAAAAATATCCGAAAAACCGTCAAAGAAGCGCGATACCGCCATGATAGTTGCCACAATGGCCACATCGACCTTGGCATAGTCGGTGTAGTAATACATCAGAAAGGTCGTCACCGAGGCATAGAGGATACAGGAGGCAAAATCACCTGCACCATAGGCTAAGCGTTCTGGCACCTTAGTTGGCAAAGGCTTGTCTTTATTGTTTTTTAAAAATTCCAACATAATGATCATTTCTCCTTAGATGTAACATCTTGTTATGCTTGATTGATTTGATTTTTATAACTTTAAAAACCTAAGACACAGGCAGCCGCTCCCTTGAGGGTCAGAATGCCCTCTTCAAGTCTAACCTCGCCGGTGCTGATTAAAATTCTGGCCGTCCTGCCGACCTCGGTCTGATACGCGCCGTCCTTGAAGCTTGCCACAATCTGAGCACGCTCTGTATCCAGCACTCTTGCATAGTCAATCACCTCAGGATCGGCAAGAGAGCCTTTGACAAACTCCCCATAGGTAAAGAGCTGCAGCCACTGAGGGTCCTTACGCAGCGCAATAAGCCTGCGGTAATAATGCAGCGTGGACTTAGGATCAGCAAGCTGAGTTCTGACATTCAGGCTCTTATAGTCCTGATGAACCTTGAGCCAGGGTTTGCCCGTGGAGAAGCCGGCATTGGCGCCGTCAGTCCACAGCATCGGAGTACGGGCATTGTCTCTTGAATGCACATCGAGAATCGCGACTGCCTGCTCAGGCGAGAAGCCGTTATTGATGCATTTGCGGTATTCATCATGAGCCTGCAGATCATTGAACTCTTCAAGCTTTTCAAAATGGGTATTGGTCATGCCCAGCTCCTGCCCCTGATAGATAAAAGGCAGACCGCGCAGGAACATGAAGGCCGTCGCCAGCGCCTGGGCGCCCTGAGCATTCTGCTGGGATTTTTTCAGATACAGACTCACCGCGCGGGGCTCATCATGGTTCTCGAGGATTGGACAGATAAAGCCGATCTGATTGGATTTCTCCTGCATCTTGAAGTTGCTGTCCCGGTACAGCTGCACATCAGCTTCCGGGTACTGGAAATAGTTAGGCTGAGCCTCAAATTTTTCCCTGGCGGTAAAATCAAAGACGGTGGAGAAACAGCCATCATCTCCGACAAACTGCGAGTAAATCTCATCTGAAAGGCCGAAGGCTTCAGCCACGGTCAGCGCCTGATGCGGCTTGAAGGTACGCTCTTTAAGCTCATTTAGAAAGCGCGGCGCCAAAGGTGCCAGCTTAGCGGTCATGCGGTTGGCATGGCAGCGGCCGTCGCCGGCCTCATCAGGAGGAAGTCCCGGGAAGGAGAGATCCTTGACAATGTTCATGATCGCATCGATCCTGAAACCTGATACTCCCTTGTCAAGCCAGAAATTGACCAT
This sequence comes from Succinivibrio sp., assembly GCA_024693025.1. Taxonomy (GTDB): domain Bacteria; phylum Pseudomonadota; class Gammaproteobacteria; order Enterobacterales; family Succinivibrionaceae; genus Succinivibrio. The sequence goes on from JAILLS010000121.1 coordinate 9,823, forward strand.
GTCATACAGCTTCTCGCGCACCTTGATGTTATACCAGTTCAGATCAGGCTGCTCTTTGGCAAAATAATGCAGATAGTAGAGATCATCATATCCGTCCACCTTCTCCCAGACGCTGCCGCCAAAATAAGAGCGCAGATTATCAGGAGGCAAGCCCTGTTTGCCCCTGACAAAATAGAAATAGTTGCCTTCCTCACCTTCAGGATTCTTGAGAGCCTGCTTGAAGTAAGGATGTTCACTAGAACAGTGATTGATGACGAGATCCAGAAGAATATGCATATCATGTTCACGGCAGAGCCTCAGCAGCTCCTCAAACTGCTCCATCGTGCCAAACAGCGGCGAGATTCTGCGGTAATCCGCAATATCGTAGCCGTTATCGACAAAAGGCGAGACAAAAATAGGACTTAGCCAGATAATATCCACGCCCAGATCGCACAGATAGTCAAAATGCTCGATGATCCCGCCCAGATCTCCTACGCCGTCACCGTTTGAATCGCAAAAAGACTTAGGGTAAATCTGATAGGCTACCTTTCCATGCCACCATGCCTTCTTCATCTGCGCTCCTTTTGTGCTCTCTGCACCTCAATAACATTAAGGGAAAACCACTATTCCAAATTATATAAAAAGAAAAAATT
>JAILLS010000011.1 GCA_024693025.1 Succinivibrio sp.
GCAGCAGAGCAGCTCGCCTGTACAAATCGTAAGGACCTCTCAGAAGCAGGCTCATCTGCGGGATTTTACGTGTGCTGACGAGAATGAGCTGGATAACCTGGTAGAAAAATTTATTGATGAACAGTAACAATATAAGGCATAAAGAAATGGCAAAAGAAATAGTATCGACACTGTCAAACACGGTAATGCTTAAAGAGCAGAGTGAGCTGATTGAGCTGGCCGCAAAATTCAGGCTTAAGGGATTCGTATCTGAGTTAAATCAGCAGTTTACTAATCCGCTTATTTTTAATGGTCAGAGCTTTGAAGAAAGGCTGAAAAAGTGCTTTGAAGAGCAGGAAGCCTATTCCAAAATTGCAAAATTCAACTCCCTATGCAAGCACTCGTTAATCCGCAATAAAATACGAATTAATCAGTTGAAGCCTAGCCCGTCAAGAGGGCTCACCAGGGAACATTTAGAGTTACTCAGCCAGACAGAATATATTAAAAAATGCACCAATGTCATTATCACTGGTGCGACCGGTACTGGTAAAACCTCGCTGGCTGTGGCTGCTGCGATGGAGGCTATGTCCTACGGATATTCATGCAGATTCTATAGAATAAACGATTTAATTGCTCTTATTGAGTGTAAAGATCCCACCTCGTTTATGCGCTTTAAAGATACCATGAGAAAGGTGTCTATCTTGGTTATTGATGATTACGGCTCGGTTAAAATCGATGATGTAGTAGCAGTAAGGTTAAATGAGATTGCGGATATACGATATTACTCAGGCCCAACCATTATTACCACTCAGCTTAAAGTGAGCAGCTTAAAAGAGGCTATCGATCCCAGTCCTACCCGCGATGCACTTGCTGACAGACTCTTTAGACCTAATGATATAGAAATTGTTGATTATCATTTTTTGATCCTATCAATAATCAAGATAGTGATCCTATTTTTTAATTTGCAACTTACTGCATTTTTGCAAAAAGTTTAGCGCTTTAGCTTGATAAGTTAGTTGTTATATTATTTTGTTTTTCTGATAGATTTGTTGTATTATTATCATGAATCGTCCATTATGTTTTTTTGCAAATTGGAAGATTTTTGCAAGATGAAAATAGGATCATTTTAACTATCCGCAATAGGATCATTTTCATGATAACCAACAGAAATTGCTCTGGCAGGAACCTCCTGGCGTGGTACTAAAGATGAAATAAGGAGCGGCGATGTTCAGCATTAAATCTCTCACTCTAGAATCCATTATCGACAGAATTTACAGTCAGAATGAGTCTCTTACTGTTGACAAGCTAGTTGAACTCGCAGATCCTCAAACCTCAATTTATGAGCTGGCTGAGCTGTTATGCACTTATATAAACAGCATGTCCCGACTGGTAAGAAAGGCTGATATTGGATCACTATGTAATATGGAAATTACTGTTAATGAGTTGACCCATCAGTTGCGAGCCGTTAGGGCAAAATATGATAAAGCCGTCATGGAGCTTATAGAAATAAAGAAAAGTGAAATCGAGCTTGAAAAAAGGTGTCTTAAGCTGGAAACGGATAATCTGGTTTTAAATGAACGATTAAAACAGAGAACCAGCCAATTGACCAGCTGTGGGTTTAAACTCGATTAGTATCCTGGCGGAATAAAGACCAAAAGATCTGATTTCCGCCTTTTTTTACAAGTTTAACTGTCCTCGATTAAGTTTAAACTGTCCTCGAATTTGGTATTTTTCCAATTTTTTCTTTAATTATTGCCAACAATTATAGAACTACTTTTAATTATTACGATCCGAATCAAAAAATTAAATATAAAGTAGTCTCACAGAATAAAACAAGCATATACCAAGCACAGCAACTAGGAAGAAGCAATGAGAGGCTTTGGCATAATGAGAAAAGGCTTAATAAAGATTGAGTTATAAAGAAGCGGGAAAGTGTACCGTCTGAGCGACTCTATAAGCAGAGACGCTCAGACTTAAACAGTTAAAGATTACCTAAAACCTGCTTAGAATAGGAGGGAAGATTATCAAGTTTCGTTGCATTATCGCAGACATCCTCTAAAGTCTCATCCTGTGACTCACTTAAGCCATACACCTGAGACAGCACGACGCGGCTGGGGATCTCTTTGTTCTTCCATCTGTTATTCAGATGCACCCTGGCTAACAGGCCTGAAACCGGCACTGCAATCTTCTGGACAGAATTTTCTACCGAAGTAAACACGGCATTGCTATTAAAACTTACGTCTTCCATTTTTCATTACCACTCAGTTAAATTAACTCAGCATCTAGCCTGACGTTGCAGAATTACCATACTTAGTGAGCTAAGGTAAGATACTGTTATAATATTCTTGCCCTTTTGGTTGCTCGACTGCTTCAAGCTCCAGGGTATATTTCTCAAGCTTGCTTTTCCACTGTCTCACAGTACGTACAAACAGCGAAAGCAGCTGTTCAAAGTCTTCATAATCCACTTGGGCTGACAAAACTCTGGTCATGACAAATTCGTGTCGCACCTCATCAATGCCAATTGAACCAAAAGCAGAATAAGCTCCCAGATTACAGCCCTCCAGCAGTTCTCTGAACATGGTATCCATACCATGAGAACTGCCTAAATCTGCCATGATAAAGAGCAGCTCATCTCTGATTTCAAAGAATAACTCTTCATTGCCAAAGGTTAGACTACAGGTCCCCTGAGCTGAGATGTTAAGAGAGAGATTAGCCCGCCTGCCAAGTTCCCCTAGTAATTGTTCTGCCCATGCCATATAAAATTCCTTGAGCTAATGAGTTAACGCTGCATCCCACCTTAAGTTATTCTTGCTCTAACTTAAGAAGTTGCTGTTTCCAAAATCTGACCACTTTGATAAAGAGCACCACATCTTTTTCGAACTGTGTAAAAGAGACGTCACCTTCAAACACTCTAGTTAAAGTGAACCAGTCATTCTCGGCATCAATGCCCAGCTCACCAAGAGCCGAATATCGTCCCAGATAGTTTCCTTCAAGCATCTGACCATAGATAGTATCAGCACACTCAGAATCCCCTAAATTGGCGATGACAAACAGATAGCGGCCATTCTTTTCAAAACAGATCTCATCGTCATCAAATTGAATAGAGCAGGTTCCATCTTCTGAAAAAATCAAATCAGAAATCCCAAGTTGTGTACCTAAGCGTGAAATTAACAAATCTGCATCCATACGGGTCTGACCCTCTCTATTTACAAGATGTTTACCAGCCTAGGCTATACATTCCTGAAGACCTTTAATGGTTTCATCAAAGGTACTTTTCTCACCTAAACCCTGTTTTAAAAACGCATGCACTCTTTCAATCTTAGCCAAAGCCTCGTCAGCTTCAGAATCTGCCCCCTGCTTATATTCACCTAACTGAACCAGGAGCTCAATTTCCTGATATTTGGCCAGAATACTGCGCAGTTTTGCAGCCGCCTGCTTATGTTCCTTGGTCACAATCGAATTCATCACACGGCTGACCGAAGCTAAGACATCTATAGCCGGATAAAAGTTTTTAGAAGCAAGCGCACGCGAAAGCACAATATGGCCATCCAGAATAGATCTAGTTTCGTCTGCGATAGGCTCCGTCATATCATCACCTTCTACCAGCACTGTATAAAGTGCGGTAATCGAGCCTTTTTCCGAATTACCGGCCCGCTCCATCAGCTTTGGCAAAGTAGAAAACACTGAAGGAGGAAAACCTCGACGGGTTGGTGGTTCGCCTGCCGCCAGACCAATCTCACGCTGAGCACGACCAAAACGTGTCACACTGTCCATCATCAGGAGCACACTCTTACCCTGATCGCGAAAATACTCTGCTACAGAAGTAGCGGTATAAGCAGCTTTCAAACGTTCCATCGAGGAGCGATCTGAGGTGGAGATCACCAGTACCGTCTTTTTCATACCTTCAGGTCCCAGATCGTGCTCAATAAATTCACGCACCTCACGACCACGCTCACCAATCAGAGCCAGCACACAGACTTCCGCACTGCAGCCTTTAATAATCTGAGAAAGCAGAGTGGACTTACCACCGCCGGCCGCAGCAAAAATACCCAAACGCTGCCCTTCACCGCACGTCAGCATGGCATCGAGCACCCGCAGCCCCAGACTAATCGGTTTGGTAATCAGTTTACGGGTCATCGCTGGAGGAGGATCAGCGTAAACAGGATAAAAGCGCTGGGTATTTAAAGGACCTTTGCCATCAGCAGGGTCCCCTACACCATTGATCACACGCCCTAGCAGTTCATCTCCGACAGGCACTGAGAGTACATGTCCTGTTGGGATCACCTCAGTATGAAAAGAAATCCCCTCTAAATCACCTAGAGGAGTGAGCAGAGCTGTATTTTTAGAAAAGCCCACCACCTCTGCTCGCAGCTCATTGACCTCACCAGGAGTTCTCAGCAGACATAACTCACCTACCTTCACTTCCGGTACCACCGCATGAATAATGGTGCCTACAACCTCCTCCACACGTCCGCGCACCTCAACCGTAGGCGTGTTGTAAACCGCTTCTTCCAGAAGCTGTCCGATATATTCTAGTGCCACGACGTTTTATTTCCTTTTGACGTGATTCTCTAGAGATCGCCGCAGAATAGCCAGCTGCGAATTTAAGCTAGCATCTACCACACCCTGCTCGGTTTCTAATACACAATCACCTTCATTCAAATTGGGATCAGCTATCAGCGTAATATATCCTCGCTGATTATCCCGGCTGACTAAAAAATTTTCTAGAGACACGCGTAACACGCGCTCATCATTTGGATGAACACGTAAAATAATACTCTTACTGCCACGTACAGCATTCAGTCCCTGATGGACCAAACGGGTGATCAGATCACTCTGATCAAATGATCCAACCACCTTGGTAACCGCATCAAACACTACCTTGACAAGCTGCTGTTCCAAACCTTCGATGGAGTCCACCTGACTCATCACCATATCCATCAGCTTATCGGTATACACGCCTTTGCCTTCTTCAAGGCCAACTTCATAGCCTTCCTTATAGCGCTGCTTGTAGACTTCTTTCGCCTTTTCACTGGCCTCAGCAACCGAAACGTGAACTTTATCCAGCAGGGTATTCACATCACTGAGCAAAGCGTAATCGTGAGCCTTGATAATCTTGACACCAGGAGAAGGATTCCAATGCGTTAAATCTTTTACCTTAAAATATTCTGACATGCGGGATCAATCTCCTTAATAATGATCTTAGCAATACACTGATCAAGAATCTTCCTTTCATCTGCAGAAAAAGTCTGATGAGGCATCAATTCTGTCATATTGCCAATCTCAAGCTGTGACTTGCAGAAGTCTGAAGCTTCTGAGGCACATAAGTTCAGGGCCCAGATCCCGGATCTGGAGAGAGCCTCCTCACTAGATCCGAACTCGGCAACAATTTTTTCCTTCAGAGCAGTGGCGATATAAAATCTGCCCCGTTCTAAACCAAAATAATAATTAGCTTCGCCCAATAAATCTTTATAGAGCTTAACACTGTGCTTTAAAATCCCGTTCTGCAGGATCGTGGTACAGATACAGGCAGAGACCATTTTTTCAAGCGTCGAAAAAATCTCATCCGGTAATAGGACCAGGCGATTTGCAAAGCTCTCAAAATCACAGTAAATGGGATCTTGTCTCGTCAAACGACGCTTTAAGTGATAGTGCTCGGATAGCGCCGACTCAAGGGCAGGATATGCAGCTAGGGGACTATCTTTGGACTGAAACTGCTGATTATAAGCAAGAATGATCTTAAATAGCTCCCTATTATCGGTTAGTAGCGCTCTGGCAAACTCTCTATTCATGACCGCTCATCCCAGCTCTGACTCTGCTATTCCTTATTGCCGAACTTGCCAAAGGAAATATATTTAAGCTTAAAGAGCACGGCAACAGCGATAACGACCAATAATAAAGCTCCGCCCATACCGAAGCCAATCATAGTCACCGGATTTTCATACCATTCCTGAGTTTTCAGCGAAGGCGGGAAGATTTTCTCACGATAATCTTCAAGCATAACCGTCACCCGCTCTCTGGTCAGACCTGGCACTGCTTTGGCGGTAGTCTCACGAATCTCACCCACCATATTTACCACAGGAGAATTTGGAGTATGACGCAAAAACACAGCTGCAGAGGGAGGAGTCGTAATACCCGATGACTGTTCATGCTGCACCAGCGTGACGTGCACTCTTGAATCAAGCACTCCATCAATTTTAGAAAAGGTATCGGATAACTCCTGCGATAAGGCATAAGCAAAGCGCGCCTGCTCCTCAAGCTGTGAGGAAATCATGGAATCACCCGAAAAGACAGTTCCAAGACTTTTAAAGGGAATACGCGGCAGACTGTTCTCCCTGATGATATCCAGAGCACGAATCATGTCATCATGCTCTACTGCCACATAATAAAGACCCTTGCCTTCGCTGACCTTTTCTGCATCTACGCCCCGTCTGAGTAAAGCTGACAGCATTTCATTGGCATCCTTCTCAGATATACCAGAATACAAGCTGTCCTTACAACCTGTAATCAATACTGTAGCCAAAACCATACACAAACAAACGAAACGTTTCATAAAATTAGATCCTTCCAAAGGCAGAGATCCTCAGACATTAAGATACTCAGCCTAAAGTTTGCTCTAGGCTGAGTGCAATCCCTTAGACCACAATCGGTCTACTGATGGTTAAAGCAGAGCTGCTGAGCCATCGAGACAGCTTCGTATAACCCCTGCTTCTTTGAAAATTCATCATTACTCAAACCAGAATCGAGTTCATGTTTAAGCTCATTAGCCCAGGTGGCACACTGCTCCTCGAGCTGCTTAAACACATAACTGCTCCCTTCTTCCCAGGCGCTAAAAACGTCAAGATCTTGGTTAATGATACTCATTCTAGCCTCCCTTAGTCTGCATGATCTAACACAAGCGCTGCCATTTTAGCTTCTGCTGAGTTTTTATCCTGAACCGTAGCGAAGAGCTCACGAGCCTCATCGCCACGTTTCTGTAAAACCAGAGAGAGCACCTTGATGGACTTTACATCATCCTCCTGAGCAAGGCCATCTAAGATCTCATCTCCTTTAATAAAATCACTGACCACAATAAAGCTTAAAGCTTTACCGATTGAAGCTGGTTTAAATTCAGGATCATATGCAAGTAAACCCTCAAAAATTTTTCTAGCTTCACCCACATCTCCATGCATGCAGGCTGCAAAGCCTATCTGAACTAACATTTTTAGATCATCTTTATTATATGATCCCATATTCAAATCTCCCCAATTAAGCCTTGTTTGCAATACTCTTCATAGATTCTGTCAAGCTGCTTGATAAAGAAGCTACAGACTGCATCATGGCATTATACTGACCAATCTCAAAATTAATCTTGAGTAATGCCATCTGCTGATCTTCACCTTTGCGCTGTGAAAGATCCTGCATCTTAGCCTGAATCTCCTTAGCCTGATTACCAAGGTTGCCCATCACATTTTTAATTGTATTTGCAATTGTGCCGCCTGATATTTCCATAATACACCTTCCTTGTTTAAAACAATTATGCCCAACTGATTGTTAAACCCTGTCCCAGAACTACCAGAGCCGGTATTATTTGGTAATCTTAAGCTCTACTATGTCCTGCCCCTTTGTAATTACAACTTTATCCAAATCGATCTTGCTGACTGTATATCCTGATGGCAATACACCTCCTTCAAAATATTTGCGACCATTCTTCAAAGTTATAAATCTCATCGGTTTTAGAGTAACACCCATAATATCCTTGACCGAGAATCCCGGATCTGCCTTAGGCAGTACTTTAGGTATTTCTATAGGCTGCGGAGCAACATCTTCAACTTTTTCCTTTAATGTGCTGTTATCCATAGCCAGAGGAACACTGCCGCGGTTGATGGCAACTTCCTTCTGCTCCTGCATAAGCTCACTTTCAGTCTGAGCAGCTTCAGTCACATTGATACCGTCAAACCTGGCAATGGTTGCCGTTTTCTTCGGATCATATTTGGTCAGGCGCAGCGGTATGCCTAAACGGATGGCCGTTGCATGACGAATCAGTTCAATATCATTCTCATCCTGTATGGTGGTCTTACCGTTATAAAACACCTCACCATCACTGAACAACAGCTTAAGAGTAGAAAGTCCTCTTACTCCCGTTTCAGCATTGAGCGCCTGAGACAGTTCCGGCTGATACACTGCTCTGCCGCGCAGTCTGGAACGGTATTTTTTCTCCATCGAGCGGAACGCATCAGCCTGCACATAAGCATCCTTAAAATACCCTTCCACCGAGATGAGATCATCTTCAATATAGCGGGCTCTCACATAATAACCTAAAGCCGCAAAATCCCGCTCTACGCTTAAAATCTCATCATCCCTAACTTCCACGTTGAGGCTTAAAAAAGTCCTCAGTTTAGGCAGAGCCTCACAGAGTCTGGCATACTGTGCCTTAGAGACTACCGAGCCGCGTACATCAACTCCGCGCTCAGCCTGCTCTACAGTCACATTATCAAAATTATGTGCCGCTAACGCGCTCTGGACTAAATCAACACTATGCTCATCCTCATCTCTGCCCCAGATCACAGGACCGACAATCAGAGAAAACAGCAGCAGTACTAAAACTCCAGCCGCAAGAGCCTCTGGCCAGAACTGCTTATAACGCTCCCAGTAGCCTAAAATCTGCTCTTGTGCAGTTTCCGCTTCTGGCTGCTCAGCCTCTGCCGGCTGCTCTTCAGCAGTCTGTGGAGCCTCACCTTCAGCAGGAATTTCTGTCTCAGCCACGGCTTCTGCTGGCGCTTCAACCGTCTGTTTAAAGCTAGGCAGAGGCCATTCGCCTTTAATCTCCGCTTTTCTAAAGCAGATTAAAGTATCACCAAGCTGCAGAAACTCGCCACTCGTCCAGAGCCTGGAGCCTGCTTCAACACTCTCGCCATTGATCTGAGCATCAGACAGCAGCTCAAGCTCAACATTATCGTCTGTAAGTGTTAATACAGCAGCCTGTTCCGGCATGCTCAGATCGCTGAAAATCAGATCATTATCATCCGAGCTGCCTAAGGTATAACGACCCTTGAGGAGCCCGAATACCAAACCATTGTGGGCTCCGCTGTAGATCTTAAAGGAATAGTCATCAGCCATGGCTACTCCTAATTACCGTTAGAGGCACGGTTTGAACTGCACCCAGAACTATTCTGCGGTTTAACAGGTCGCGATAAAAAAGTGTCCTGCGTAGGGTTTCTGGAGAAATTCGGATTATCCAGATGATCCGGCATCTGCTGCATCTCCCCTAATTCCAAAACCTTTGGCGTAATCAGAATCAGGCGCTCACGCTTATTCTTGGTCTCCTCATCTGTACCAAAGAGTCTGCCGAAAAAGGAGATATCTTTAGCACCTGGCACACCATTGGATGTGTCAGAACCAACTTCCACATAATATCCGCCTAACAGCAGACTCTGGCCCTGCTTAACTAAAGCCTGAGTGTGAATCTTGGTCTGTTTAATCGGAGGTATTGCCTGATCTCCCACTAAGGAACTAGTACTACTATTATTATTACTCTGATTACTCTGAATATTAACCTGCAGAGAAATTGATGGTGCTCCACCCTTAGGATCTTCAATAATATGCGGAGTGACCTGCAGAATCGTACCTGACTCCACTTTGAACAGATCCACCGCCTCATTACCCTTAACACTGATATAGTTTGTGGTGGTATCCTCAAGCGTTGCCTCGACATTATCAAAGGTTAAAACCGAAGGCATGCCTAAGGTACGGGCCTTTTTATCCGTTTCCAGCATATTGATGGTGGCAAAGAAATTAGTTCTTGCCGTATTAAAGACGGTGGAGAAAATTCCACTTCCCGCTGTGGTGTTGGGAATGAACGGGTTGGTGGTTACATCCCAAGCATTCGCACTTTGTCCTACACCGCCGCCGATACTCATTTTGCTGAAATGACGCGTAGCCTGCCAGTCAATGCCAAGATTCTTGGAGAAATCCACGTCCACATCCACAATCGCGGCATGAATTTCTACCAGCTTCACCGGTTGGTCAAGCTCAGCAATAATCTTCTTGTAATAAGGCATCTTGTACGGCAGATCATTAACCACCACTGCATTAAGCCTATTGTCAGCAATAATACTGACTGGCTCGACATCAGGAGAGCCTCTGGTCTTAGATACATCAGCAGCAGGTTTATCTCCACCTTTATCTCCGTCCTGCTTTGCTTCCTTACCCTGTGCAGAAAGACCTGAGCCCATCAGCTTAGAGACCGAGGCACTCTGATCAGAAACCTGCGCACCTTTTCCCTTCTGTGCGTTCTCTCCGGTTACCATAGCCTGCAGAATAGAAGCAACCCCAGGGATGACAATATTCTTGTCCATTACGCTCACCTGACGATCAGCGGCTTTGGCATGCTTAAGCTTAAAAACCTCCATGACATGCTTTACATGAGGAGAATTTTCAAAATTCATAACCATAGTTTCTAGCGATCTGGTCAGAGACGGAGGTCCCTGCAGCACCAAAAGCTTTCCTCCGCCCTGCACTTTAACCGGCAGCTCTTCTGGAACCATACCGCTGTCTTTAAGCTGACTAGCAAGAGTCTTGGCATCTGAGCCAAAGCCTGGATGCAGAACTTTCTGCGCCCATTCACTCTCATGATAGAAGAACAGGGTATTGTCTATTTTGTAGTACCTGATTCCATAAGCTGCACGCAGCGCCTCTAGAAACTCATTTGCATTTACATTAGTAAATCTGCCGCTTACCACTCCGGAAACTTTGCCTGACGTCTGCACCTGCATCTTCATGTTATGAGCGAAATCCTGAAGCAGAGTCGCAAGAGGCTCTCCATCAGCATAATGAGAATACGGAGCAGTAAAGTTATAGGCTGAAGCAGACAAGGATATTAGCCACAGCCCTATACCTACTACTGTACTTAACCATACTCTGATTCTCATTTCTTTTCACCGTCACCCAGAACATTATCTAAAGCATAAATTGCAGGGCATTAAACCCCTCTGTAGATTGCATTTCCACGTTATTATCCACTTTTGGCTTTATAAAATCAAAGCAATTCAGAAAATCCTCAAACACTTCATCAATTTGGATCTCTGCAAATGAACTTGGCACCAAGATTTCTTCAAGCAGAATACTTTTTCCTTTCAGTACAATCCTGCAGTCATTAGTCCTTGCAATACCAGCATTCAGCTTGGCAAGCTCCCGACAAACAGCCAGGCATTCATTATCATTCTCAGGCAACAGATTTATTTCCTCACGGATAATCAGACAAGCCCCATCCGGCGAATAAAAATTCAAATTGCCATTCTCAAGCTCTACAAGATATCCCTCTGCATCCTTTTTAGGTGTCCATCCGGTAAGATCCAAAATTGCTTTAATCGCTTCTAAAGCTGAATGTACTTCCATGGCTTATCCTAATTATCAACAAGCTAATGACTGAGCTGAAACCAAACTTTTAGCATCAGACTCACTGATGCCTGAAGCAGGCTTACCACATAAACCAGCGCACCCCGCCTCTATGCTTCAGACTTTATGGTCTCAAGTAATTTCTTGCTTCTTTCCTTAAAGTCAAGATCATGGGCGTTCCCTTCACGTCCTGTCATGGCTATTGATTCAAATACCTCGATGGCCTGTGACTTCTTGCCATCCTTGA